>CAZIYQ010000191.1:0-5582 GCA_964543505.1 uncultured bacterium
TTCGAAAATCTGCAGGGCATCCAGGTCACAGCGGATGCCCAGTGTGGGACTGCCCCCTAAGCCGTAGTCGCAGTAAAATCCTGTCTGCATCTGCTCGTTTTCATGGATGTCATAGCCTGCCTTACTCAGCATTTCTTTCAGATAGGCCGAGGTTTTAACCTCCTCAAAGCCAAGCTCAGGGTATTGATGCAGATACCGCCGCATTTTGATGAGACGCTTTTCATTTTTCTCTAGCCAAATAGATGTCATTTTACCGCCTCATTGTTTTCATTCTGATGATATTACTGCCTATGATGATGGGCTTATTCCAGGCTTTTTTCAAGGGTTTCGAAGTAGGCTTTGTGCATGTGCTCGCGCTTCAGATCGATCAGATTATTGATCACCAGCCGTCCCGAATCCGTGACCCTGCCGATGGTCTGTGTGGGCACATCGAACTCCTGTGAGATGATCACCAAATTGATCAGATTCTCTTCGGCGATGGAGACAATGATGGCACTCTGACATTCCCCGAACAGTAATTCGTCATTGCGAAGTTTCCTGGCAAAATCCAGTTTTGCTCCAATGCCCTCCTTCGCCGTAACCATGGATTCGGCCACATTAACAGCCAACCCACCATCGGACAGATCGTGAGCCGTTTTGATGATGCCTTTCTTGATGGCTTCCAAGCAGACTTCCTGTACACGCATCTCAAATTCAATGTTCAGCTGGCTCAGGGGACCCTTGACCATTCCATGGATGGTTTTGAGATACTCGGTACCACCCAGTGTGCCGTTCAGCGATCCGATCACAATAATAAAATCACCGGGGTCTTTGAATTCCAGAGTCGTAGACTGCTGAACATTTTCGAGCAATCCCACCATACCGATTACCGGTGTCGGATAGACCGCACCTGCGGGGCTTTCATTATAAAAACTCACATTACCGCCGGTGACGGGTGTGTTCAGAGATCTACAGACCTCGCCGACGCCCGTGACGGCTTCTTTGAACTGCCAGTATACTTCCGGGTCATTGGGGTTCCCAAAGTTCAGGCAGTTGGTGATGGCGATGGGTTCGCCCCCGGAGCAGACCACATTCCGGGCTGCTTCCGCTACGGCGATTTGTCCACCGAGACGCGGATTCAGATAGACATAGCGTCCATTGCCGTCTGTACACATGGCCAGGGCTTTTTGGGTTCCTTTGATGCGGACCACAGCCGCATCTCCACCGGGACCCTGCACCGTGTTGGTGCGAACGGTTGAATCGTACTGTTGGTACACCCAGTGCTTACTGGCAATATTGGGAGCTTGCAGCAGTTTCAGCAGGGTCTCATTATAATCTTTCGGCAGGGGCAGCGATTCAACATCGAGATTATTCACCTGTGAAAGATACTCAGGCTCCCGGGCAGGCAGGTCATATTCGGGGGCACCTCCACCGAGTACTAACTCCCAGGCTGGAATTTCAGAGACCCGTTTCTTCGCTTCGTTAATTTCGAGCATGCCGGTGTCATTGACTTCACCAATTTGCGTACAGTTCAGATCCCATTTCTCAAATATCGTTTTTAACTCTTCCTCAAAACCTTTGCGGATGACCACAAGCATGCGTTCCTGGGATTCTGACAGCATCAGTTCGTAGGCCGTCATTCCGGGTTCACGACAGGGAATAAGGTCCGCATTCAGCGTCATGCCGCATTTCCCCTTGGCAGACATTTCCGATGAACTGCAGGTGATCCCGGCAGCGCCCATATCCTGCATACCGATGAGCCAGTTTTTTTTACAGAGCTCGAGTGAGGCTTCCAGTAACAGCTTTTCAGTGAAGGGGTCACCTACCTGCACATTGGATTTTCTCGATTCGGATTCTTCCGAAAGCTCCACAGAAGCAAAGGTAGCACCGTGGATGCCGTCCCGGCCGGTCATAGAGCCCACGATAAATACGGGATTGCCCGGACCTTCAGCCACTGCGCTGGCCGTGTGCTGATGTTTTACAATGCCCAGGCTGAAAACATTGATCAGCGGATTCCCCTCATAACTGTCTTCAAATATGGTCTCACCGCCCACCGTGGGGATACCAAGACAGTTGCCGTAATCGGCTACTCCCTCGACAACATGTTCCAGCAGAAAACGGTTGCGGCCTTTTTCGAGACTGCCGAAATGCAGTGAGTCCATAGAGGCAATCGGTCTGGCCCCCATAGTAAAGATATCCCGCATAATGCCTCCCACACCGGTGGCAGCTCCCTGATAGGGTTCAATGGCCGAAGGGTGGTTGTGGGATTCAATCTTGAAAGCCACCGCCAGGCCATCTCCGATATCCACCAGTCCGGCATTTTCCTCACCGGCTCCAACCAGCAGACGG
The DNA here is from genome assembly GCA_964543505.1 of uncultured bacterium. GTDB lineage: Bacteria > Fidelibacterota > Marinisomatia > SCGC-AAA003-L08 > JACNLC01 > JAADGM01. The sequence goes on from CAZIYQ010000191.1 coordinate 2,329, forward strand.
CCCCCTTCTCTTGGCAGTGTCTTCAGCAGTTTGATGGAACTTTTATAGGAGCAGTGCTCACTCCACATGACGGAAAAAATACCCAATTCAACATAATTGGGCTCCCGGCCAAGAATGTCCAGAATGCGTTCATATTCTGCTGTGGTGAGTCCGTGTTCGTGTGCTAATTCAGCGGTTACTTTGGGATATGGTGTCAATTTGATTCCTGTATTTTTAACGAAATAGTACCCCCAAACTTACACGATTTGCGGGGCTTCGGGAACCCTCTTTGTGGGTCCGCTACAAATTGATAATCAACGGATCAGAGCTTTTCACAGTTGTATTATCGAATCATTATCCCTGACAAATCAGGGGAAGAGGTGTCATCGCCGATGGGCGTGTGGGCAGGTTCAAACACCCCTGGCAGAGGGGTCCCAGACATGTTTGTGCAGCTGGATCTGGAATCTGACATTGATCCGGTCGGCGAGAATCCATTCGGCCAGGGTTTTATAGTCGAGAACACCGAAGACGGGTGACAGATGCACGACCCAGTTATCGGCAATGGTGAGGTCCTTGATTTTAGCGACTGCCCAGTCATAATCAGAGCGGTCTCCGACCACAAATTTGACTTCGTCACGGGGACCCAGTTCATTCAGGATATTCCACTGGTTTTTGTGCTCCATGCCGCTCGAGGGGCATTTGAAATCCACGATTTTTATGACTTCCCCCGGGACATCCGCCACAGAGAGCGAACCGCCGGTTTCCAGCAGCACGGTGAAGTCTGCTGCTAGTAAACTTTTCAGGAGTGGGATCACCTCGGGCTGAAAGAGGGGTTCACCACCTGTTACTTCCACCAGTCCGCAATCGAAAGACCGAACTTTTGTTAAGATGTCCTCTACACTCACGTGCGAACCTTCATAGAAGGCATATTCCGTATCGCACCATTTGCAGCGCAGATTGCAATAGGTGAGACGAACAAACACACAGGGCTGACCCGCGTAGGAGGATTCACCCTGAATGCTGTAAAAAATTTCGTTAATATTAAGGATCATTTTTTTCTGATCTTGTGTAATCTGGCAACGAAGGACAGGAATTTCTGTTTGTCGGTCTTTCTCTGCCCGAAGATGCTCCAATATTAAAACGAATTTTTCTATGGCCGCAAATTGATTGTGAGAGAAAACTTCAGTAGATTCATATCAGGTAAGAGATATTTTCAAGCCTATTTGAGCAGTAGCATTTTCTGTGTTTTTGTGTATTCCTGAGAAATAAGTTTAACAAAATAAATGCCTGATGAAAACCTGGTAGCGTCCCAGGTTTTGGAATAATAGCCTGCTTGTAGATTATTATTTACGAGTGTTGTTACTTTCCGGCCCGACATATCATAAATATTCAGTATGATAAAACTTTGGGCGGGCACCTCGAATGCAATATTAACCAAAGGGTTAAAGGGGTTCGGATAAGGCTTTCTGAGGGAATAGGATTCAGGTAAATTGGTTTTTATTACGGGTAATGGTTTATTTTGATTGTTATCAGAGAGTGGTTCCCCGAAAATTATCGATACCAGATCCACAAGAGGAGATCCCTTGAAATGCTCGGATAAATCATCAAGATTTTGTCTGACAGAACCATTAATTCTACCCATCGAATCATCCCCATTCTGTAACTGATAGATGAGAATCTGTTCAAATAAATTCTTAAAAAACAGATCACCATAGGGATGGTCGATGATTAATTGTTCGATTAAGTTCAGCGCTTCTTCGTATTCACCAGCTTTTACCCTTTGTGTTGCCTGAAAAGCCCTGGAGTATAAATTTACATCTGTAGCCGGAAAATCATTTTCAATCTTGTATAACACCGAGTCAAGCGCAATTTGGGACCCAAGATTTTCATAGCATCTTACTAGACCTGCAATAGCCCAACTACAATTGTTTGTATCAGGATTGGCTTCAATAAGTGATATATACCCGTCAGCAGCAGCATGATAAGCACCTGCAATCTCCAAATGTAGCGGTGTTGTATTATAATCCCTGCTCGCCCCGGAAATAGTTGGATCCCATATGACCTCCCCATTCACTGTACTAGTTGGATTCCCCGATTCACACAAATCCTGGGGATCGTTCTGCCAGTGGTTCTTTTGTGCGTAAATTGGATTACTAGGGCCACTGCTGTTGTCCACATTATAAACTGTATTACCATATAGCCGATTATACCCCGAGCCGAACTCCATTCCCGGTGTATAGATACCTAACCATGGAGCACCACCCACCATAGCCTGCACGCCATAATTGTTACCGGTGAAGATATTATTTGAACCACTGCATGAATACGTATTGGCCAGCAGGTTGGGTGTGCTGTTCAGAGTGGAAAAAAGTCCTACAATATTACCCGTGAAAACCGTACCTGTAATACTCGGTTGAGAATTATAAACGGTCGTAAGCCCATAGGTATTGTTTGTAAACTCGCAATCTTCTATTACCGGGTTACACAACGTACCGTTGAGTGCCATTACTATCAAACCATATTGATTATTTCCAAAAATGCAATCCTCAAAATGGACATTCCCTCCATAATATTTAACAGCGTTATTATTGATGAATTTTGTATTACTAATTGTTGATTCGGAATCATTCAGGTTCTCAAAGATAATCTCATCCGCGTCATGAACTTCCACATAATTCCAGTTAATTACAGAATTCTCACCAATAATAAGACCGCCCCAAAACCCGGCTGGCTGGCTTGTTTCCGATGCCGCTGCCAAAAGAACCGGGAAATCCTGGTTGCCTTCAAAAACGAGATTTCCATTTATGGAGAGTTTTACACCCTCTTTAAAGAAAATACACGTGTTGGGTTTTACAGCCAAGGTCACGTCCGCATCAACTGTAATATCATTTTCAATTAAGATACTACCCTGCCAGATTCTATCAGTAGTAATATTCTGAGTTTGTGGTTGGTTAATTGGTATGGACATTGATGGGTCACCATATAACACAAAGCTACGACTGTGCCAAACTCGTTTCGGTATGTCATTTTCAAATTGGTGCTTTGTGTTTTTGATCAACTCACCAAGTGTATGCACCTGGATATTTGAATCAAACATATAATTATGTTGATCGACTGAAAACTGTCTGTTGCCATACTGGCTTGTATAGATTGTAGGGGCAATCGAACCAATTATTCCAGCATCATCAATAAACAGCATATCCCTGAGTAGGTTTTTACGCAACATGCTGAAAGGATATTGAATCTCACCCAGATCGCAACTGTTGGCCAACACC
>CAZIYQ010000192.1:0-5579 GCA_964543505.1 uncultured bacterium
TCTAAACGCAGAGAAAGCACAGATTTTCGCAGTGACGTTTCTGTTACTTCCGGTTTATTCCACCTCCGTCCTCCAGACCTGTCCGTAGGGCCAGTCCCGAGGACACCTCCGCCAGCGGAGGAAAAGTTCCCTGCTATCGGCTAAAAGCTCGTGGAAAGAGTATTGTCCAGTTTTCGGAATCCACTTCGCTACACTCCAAAGAACAGCACCCTCGAAGGAGTTGATCAATCCGTAAAATCGGTGTCACCCGTAAGAATCTGTGATCCAGGTAAAAGGACTCTACTTCAATTGTTATCTGCAAGCTTTATCCGCCTCGACTCAACTTGTTATTTCTGATGAAAAATAATTCCAAATAATGAAAAAAAAAGTACTTTTCAATTAGGAATAGTCTCTATATTTGTGAGACTCATTCTCACATAAAAATAGGATATCATGGATAAAGAACAACTTAAAGAAAAATTTGCAAAAGCACTCAAAACAGAAGAACTTAAACGGACTCCTCAAAGATTTGCCATTCTGGAAGAATTGGTGAGTTCCGATGATCATCGCGAATGTACAGACATCTACTTTGCACTCAGAAACCAAGGCATCAGCGTCTCCAGGGCGACAGTTTATCGCACCATGGATATCCTGGTAAAATATGATTTTGCCAGAAGATTGGACATTGGAGATGGTATTGCTAGATACGAGTCAAAAGTCGGTGTCTCTCATCATGATCATCTGATCTGTCTGGAATGCGGTAAAATTATCGAGTTTATCAACTCCGATGTTGAAAACCTGCAGCAGTCTATCTGCGATGAACACAATTTTAAAATGACCCGCCATACCCATCAGATCTTTGGTGTTTGTCCGGAATGTAATTCTAAAAAATGACGATCAACAATTTAAAACCCGGTGACAAAGCAGCAATTGTGGGTTTTAATGTGGATCTTAAACTGCAGTCCAGACTTGTTGAAATGGGGTTGATACCAGGGAGCGAAATTCGCCTTGTAAAAACAGCTCCATTATCCGGTCCCGTCGAATTAAAAATCAGGGATTATTATATTTCTATTCGCCGAAACGACGCCGGGAAAATTCAAGTCACACGGTTATGACCGAGCCACGGGTAACTTCTGCCATACTGGAGAAAAATGATCAGTGGATTGCTCTTATCGGAAACCCAAATTGTGGTAAAACGGCCCTTTTTAACCATCTTACGGGTCTCAATCAAAAGGTCTCGAACTATCCCGGTGTAACTGTGGAGCGAAAGGTCGGTTCAGCGATCTTGGCTGACGACCTCCGGATTAAAGTATTGGATCTCCCTGGGAGTTACAGTATTGCCCCTGAATCCTTTGATGAGAGGATTGTCACTGAACAAGTCTTTGAGTGGACTTATGGCGATCAAAAACCGGATGCCATCGTATCGGTTGTCGATGCGACTAATTTGAGCCGGAATCTCTTTCTGACAAGTCAGATGCTTGACCTGGGAATCCCCGTAGTCATTGCTCTGAATATGATGGACCGTGTGAAGCGAAAACATCAAAAAATTGATGTTGACCTTTTGAAAACCAGATTGGGGGCAGCGGATGTGGTTCCAATATCTGCCACAGAAAAATGGGGTCTGAATGACCTGCGTGCTTCGATCCGCAGTCAATTAAAAGATCCTACCCCCTCTGCGCCTGAATTACCCTTTAAGATCATTGGCTCGGTGAAAGATGCATTGAGTCCTCTCGCAAATTTATTTATAACTAGTTTGAATTCGACTTCGAGATTGGCTTGGGCACAGTCATTGCGTGTGGTCGCCCATGAGTCGGTATTTGATATTTTCAAAGAAAAAATCAAATCTAACAATACTTTGGACACGGCCGTCCTTCAAAACTTCAGCAATCTACGGAAGAACATCATAACAGAGCTGGAATCGCAGGGGATCAATTACCAAACCCTGGAGGCCTCATATCGCTTTGGTTGGTTAGATATATTGCTGGTTGGTGGTGACTCACTCGTCATTAATGATATTGATACGCCCTCGCGCAGTGAACGTTTTGATAAAGTTCTCACTCACCCTGTAATGGGTCCGGTCATCTTCCTGGGAGTTCTGTATTTTATTTTTCACTCCATTTTCAGTTGGGCAACTTTACCGATGGGTGTTATTGATAATGGGGTTCATGCCTTAGGTGATCTGATCATTCAATCTATGTCGCAGGGCATGCTGAGGGACCTCCTCGTTGAGGGAATTATTGCCGGTGTTGGGGCGATCGTCATATTCTTGCCGCAAATATTGCTATTGGTTTTCTTCCTGACACTGCTGGAAGATTCCGGCTACATGTCTCGCGTTGCTTTCATGCTGGATCGTTATATGGCCAAGGTTGGCATGCATGGCCGCTCGATGCTGCCCCTCATGACCGGCTACGCTTGTGCAATCCCTGGAATTATGGCAACCCGAACCATTGATAGTTGGAAGGAAAGGTTGATCACTATCCTGGTTTTACCCTTGATGAGTTGCAGTGCCAGGCTTCCCGTTTATACACTGCTGATCGCAGCCTTTATCCCTGCCAAAACAGTTCTGGGATTTATCGATATTCAGGGATTCACGCTTGTATTGATGTATTTTTTAGGAACTGCAACCGCACTTATATTAGCTGTGGTTTTCGACAAATTCATTAAAATTGAAAGTACTTCTTCTTTTATAATGGAAATGCCGCCTTATCGCATACCCCTGATGCGGTCTGTGGTCCGTCAAGTTTACAATCGTGGGAAAGCTTTTCTGGTCAATGCAGGTAAAATCATCATGACAATGTCGATTGTACTTTGGTTTCTGGTCTATTTTCCACGACTGGAGACTGACGCCGTGCATGCAAACCATATCGACAATAGTTATGCCGGGAAAATTGGACATCTCATTGAGCCTGTGATCCGGCCACTCGGTTTTGATTGGAAAATTGGGGTTGGACTGCTCACCTCTTTTGCAGCCAGGGAAGTGATGGTCAGTACCCTAGCCACCATATACAATGTGGAAGGCAGGGGAGAAAGTGTAATTAGCGTCACAGAAGCACTTCAAACGGATAAAAATCCAAAAACAGGGTTACCCCGATATGGTATCCTGATGGCTATTTCTTTAATGGTCTATTACGTTTTTGCAGCCCAGTGCATGGCAACTTTTGCTATTATTAAGACGGAAACCAATTCCTGGAAATGGCCGATCTTCATGGTTGTTTACATGACATCATTGGCCTACATTAGCTCTTTGATTGTTTTTCAGGGCGGTAGATTTCTGGGGCTTTCTTAATGGCTTATCAAACAATTATTGTTGCCATCCTGGTCATTCTGGCAGCATTTTATGTTTTCAGGACTTTTTTCAAACAATTTTCATCTAAGAAGTCGAGCTCAAAATGCGATAAGTGCGGTTTCGTTAAAACCGAAGAAAAATAATTGAATTGATGGTTGTTTAGATATCAACTGTCAATAAAACATAAACTATATTTTTATAAGCTAGAATTGATATCGCATGTTACAACCAATAATCTCCCTTATATATATTCAGCCATTTCATCGAAAATTTTTAACTCAACAAAAATAATTAAATAAATCTATAATTTATCATTGCAGATAATTGAAGAGATTGATAATTTCTACGGCTGTATTTTGCGTCAATAAATACGATACACCAAATTTTATTAAAATATTTTAACCTGTTGTATAACTAAAAAAGGAGAAATAGTTGATGAAACACATCAAAATAACCTTACAAGCAATATTTCTGATGACCTTAATATCCACGCTTTCATTTGCCCAAACGGCAAATTTAAGTTTTGGTGCGATTGATGAAGGTGCTCAAACGATTGAGATATTGATGTCAAACAGTACGCCCGTGGCTGGTGTACAATTTAATACGTCCGGTGCGACATTTACCTCTGCAATTGGCGGTTCAACTGCAGATAATGCCTGGATGGTTTCAGTAGGGGGCAGCGGCACCGTAATTGGGTTCACCTTCGGGATGGCCTATATTCCCGCTACCGATACTCCGGTTACTCTAATGTATCTGAATTATAGTGCATTATCGGGGGCTCTGACTGACGTGATACTGAGCGGCGGAGTCGTATCCGGCCCTCCTGGGCAGCCGGCTTTAACCGTGACTTATGGTCCCTGCGACGATCCCACCAGTACCTATCTCACCGAAACTTGTGGTTCTCCCGGCTGTATGGATTCAAATGCCTGCAATTACGATCCCAGTGCCATATCAGACGATGGCTCATGTACCTATGATGATGGTACAGGCGTATGTTGCTTACCAGCAGAATTAGACGAATGCGGTGTATGCTTTGGCAGTGGAATTCCCACTGGGGACTGTGATTGTAGCGGCAATGTGCTTGACTGTGCCGGTGACTGTGGCGGAACAGCCGTTGTTGATGAATGCGGAGTTTGCGGTGGTACCGGAATACCCGATGGTGACTGTGACTGTAGCGGCAATGTGCTTGACTGCGCCGGTGACTGTGGCGGAACAGCCGTTGTTGATGAATGCGGAGTTTGCGGTGGTACCGGAATACCCGATGGTGACTGTGACTGTAGCGGCAATGTGCTTGACTGCGCCGGTGACTGTGGCGGAACAGCCGTTGTTGATGAATGCGGAGTTTGCGGTGGAAGCGGAATTCCTGTGGGCGACTGTGACTGCAGCGGCAATGTACTTGACTGCGCCGGTGACTGTGGCGGAACAGCCGTTGTTGATGAATGCGGAGTTTGCGGTGGAAGCGGAATTCCTGTGGGCGACTGTGACTGCAGCGGCAATGTACTTGACTGCGCCGGTGACTGTGGCGGAACAGCCGTTGTTGATGAATGCGGAGTTTGCGGTGGAAGCGGAATTCCTGTGGGCGACTGTGACTGTAGCGGCAATGTACTTGACTGCGCCGGTGACTGTGGCGGAACAGCCACTGAAGACAATTGTGGTACCTGCGATAGTGACCCGGGCAATGATTGTACATCCGATTGCAACGGTGTTCCCGGTGGCGATGCTGTCGAAGACATGTGCGGTACCTGTGATAACGATCCAGGAAATGACTGCGTGCAAGATTGTAATGGTGACTGGGGCGGAACTGCCGTAGAAGATGAATGCGGTGTTTGTGATGGTCCCGGTGCTGTTTACGACTGTGGTTGCGAAGGTCTTCCAGATGGTGCCTGCGACTGCGACGGTAATGTAGAAGACTGTGCCGGTGTCTGTGGTGGAACTGCTGTGGTTGACGTATGCGATGTCTGTGATGGTCCTGGTCTAAATGCCGATGGTTGTTGTGGCGAGGAAACTGTCGACTGTGCCGGTGTCTGTGGTGGAACTGCTGTAGAAGATGAGTGCGGTGTTTGCGATGGCCCTGGTGCTGTATATGACTGTGGCTGCGAAGGTCTTCCCAATGGTGCCTGTGACTGTGATGGCAACATAGAGGATTGTGCTGGCGTTTGTGGAGGAGCTTCCGTTGAAGACGCCTGTGGTGTCTGTGATGGTGACAACTCAACCTGCACCGGTTGTATGGACGAAAGTGCAACGAATTTCGATGCCACAGCGGTTTTTGATTGCGGCGATTGTTGTGCTTACGAACCCTTCCTTTTCGACCAAT
>CAZIYQ010000193.1:0-5549 GCA_964543505.1 uncultured bacterium
GCCGAAAGCTCCCCCGGTAACTTCAAAGGTCTCCGGATCAATTACAATGTCCGTGCCCTCTGCAGACAAGTATGCCCCGCCCCGGGCTGCCTTGCTGTGCCACATATCAGCACGACCCTCTGCCAACCAGGCATCATCCACGATGCCGTGACTGCTCACATGCGGATCCGTATCTGTGGGATAGTAGGTGTGGCATTTGGACATGCAGCCACCGGTGTCAAACGGTGAACCCGTAATATCTCCTATGGGGAAGAAAAACGAGAGCCGATCTTCAGACTGTGCCGTGTGGTGATTGTGATTCCATTTGTTGGCATCCCCAATACTTTCGTCCCAGTACCAGGAGTTCCCCCTAGTAAAACTTGCCGTGGGATCCGGCCACTGGGCCAGTAAGCTGATCCGGTCTGCCGTGTAAACCGCTTTCAGGGTAACGGCAACATCGCTGTTATAGGTGTGGCAGCCCTGACAGTCTGTAATGCTTGCAGGGTCGTGCACATCATAGCTTTCACCCAGCGGAACTGTGATCGCTACAGCATCCGACCAAATGTCATCTATCATTCCGTCAACGACAGGAGGTTCAGCTACTTCCAAAGCAGTCAAATAAGACCGTGTCCGAGAGGAATTCAAAGCAGAAGCCTCTTTACTACTACTTTGCCAAAATTTTGACATATTGACCATTCCATCATTGACAGAAGATACCTTATTTTGTGTTATTTCTCTGGAAAAACCAAACAGACATAACAGTAATACTCCTGAAAAAATACCTAACTTTTTTCTATTCATTTTTTTCTCCTACTGATACTTTGTGATTAATGACTAATTTGACCCCCAGCGTTCGAAAAATAAGGGAATGTTAGAAGATGGCGATGAAGGATATGCCTGGCAGAAGGCTTCAACTCAGTCCCTGTACTTTTCGCAGCCCTGGAAGTCGGGATGTTCCTTTTAATGGGATCATGAAAACGACAGGTCTCATTCTTTGGGGAATTTTGGTGCATGACCGGGATCAACTTCATCGGGTTGATCTCTGCAGTAGATTGAACACTCTGACATGCGATAATATAGAAATTCACTTTTATTAATCCTTATACAAGAACCTTGTCTAAATTTATTAATTCTATTAACAAGGCATCAAGCTCTTTTTATCGTATATTAAAGTAACCCCTTTTGGATGCTTTTTTTAAATTTAACAACCTAACATTTAGATAATTTGATTATTCGTATATTATCAATATTATAATAAATTATTTGAACGATTAATCATTCAGCGCTTTAAAGAATAAGGAAATAACATAAGTGTCAATGATGAATATTTATAGATGCGGACTGTGAATATATTTATATAATAGGACTAGTACAGCTTCTTTTAATTAGAATTATTTCAGGTTGGGACAGCAATGGGATTTTCTCTTAACCGTGGCTTATGGAATCAAGGATGACCAAGCGCCGTCACCAGTGTCTGCAAGGACCTCCCTGGCTTTACAGGATAACAAAAGAAAGGGGCATACCGACAAGATACACCCATGGTTTTAAATTGAAGAAATTAACCAGTCGGCGAATCTATTCCAGGAGATCAAATGACATCATGTGCCGTATTGAATCCTGACAGAAGTGTTCAAATGTGTTTAGAGTCCCATTTTCTCTTTGACTTTTTTAGGCAGGGGTTTCAGTACGCCTTTACCGCTGAGAACGGTTTCCCCACGTTGATCTTTGCAGGTAGTACTGAAAGTTACAGAATTTCCGGCCGTATCGATTTCTACCACTTCCACCATTGCCCTATAGGGCTGGTCCAGATAAACCGGGGCATGGAACAGCACGTCCTGCTGAGTCCAGATTGCCCCGAGCCCCGGCATGTTCATACCGAAGATCCCTGAAAATTGGGCAACGGAGATCATTCCCTGGGCAATTTGGCGTTTAAAAACCGTACGCTTTGCGAAATTCTCGTCATGATGTACCAGATTCCAATCTCCGGATATCTCGGAAAATTTCCGTACCATCTCATAAGTGACAATATATTCCTTCTCAAAAGTATCAGCTACCTTGAGTTCTTCAATTGTCCTGCATTGCATTGTATCCGGAATTTTACTCATTTTCCATTCCTGTTTTCTTCGTGTAAAAAATTATCAGTGTGACTAAAGACTTTTCGAACAAGTTATGCCGGGTAGTAAAGCTCCGAAGCGTTTCAACCCTACTTCCTGACCTCAACCCCCACTGATGATCAGAGCAACGATGGCCACCACATCGATGACATTCAAAGCTCCATCGCCATCGTAATCCCCGGCCCAGAGCTGATAGGCGTCGCCAGACACCTGCCCGATGATGATGCCCACGGCCAGAACGATATCATTTACATTGACGGTGCCGTCCAGGTCCAGATCACCGGCCATGCCGTAGCAGCTGCCGTCATCGCTGACAGCAGTGGGATTGAAATTGAAAGCTCCGGGGTCTGTACAGCCGGGGGCCACAAACAGGGGTTCGAGATAGCCGGGAAGGTGCACATAGTCCGTGCCGGTCACTACACTGTTGGCGATACCCCCGGAGGCTACTGCCTGCAGTGTATAGCCAGCGGAGGCAGGAGGTGCGGCAGAGTTTGGCACACCTCCCAGAACACCATATTTAGTGAGTGTGTAATTGGTACTGGCAGGCTGGTCAGCCCATAGAGGAGTCAGTATACAAAAGCCCATTATTAGGGTCACCGGTAAAATTTTCATAACCCCTGCCGTGATCTTTTTATGCTGATGCATGATAGACTCCCTATTTTAAATGTTCATCTCGTTTGGGGTCGTAAGCCGTCCCCATACTTTCCGGCAATCCATAGGCTTTTGGGTTAAGATATTTACCCACTTCATTGGGTTTTTTATTTTCTTCCACAACGATGCGATTGGCTTCTGCAACCGGATCATGGCGGATGCCGGTGACCTGCCAGGAAACTTCCATGCCGGGTTGGCCCCCGGCGATGCGAAAGCGGTTGGAGTTGATCTTCTCGGCAATATAAACCGGTGCAAAGCCGCCAATGCAGGTGAGCTGATAGCGGTAATCTTGATTCAGGGCTTCAAAATAATCCGGCAGCTCTACAATGGCTTCACCACGACTGTCAAGAATTATTGTGCCATCATAAACATTTTTCATATCGGGGCTCTCTACACTACTGTGATTGAGGTATTTGTTTTCGGGGTCGAGTGGGTGGTCAATTCTCGAAGATCTGATACCGCCGCGGACATTGTCGGCATATAAATCACCATCAAAATAACCTGCCCAGTTTGTGCTACCGTCAAATGCCCGCCCGTAAACACCAAAATTGGTGTGCGAGCCACCAGCATATCCAAAAACGCCATAATTGCTGCCCGAGCCGCCATTTACTTCTCCCCACACTCCGACATAGCTAAAGTTACCCGTTGGGTTAACAACGCCTTTAACAGCAGTATAGCCACCCCGGAAAAAACCACCATAACCGTAATAATCAGAGGATTCACATTCTCCATAAATGCCATAACCATCTACATTAGCTGCCGTGTTGACAAATTGCGCTACGGCTTCGTTATCCCCTGTAGATCCGCTTACCTCGAGAGTATGGGTCGGTGTAGCTGCGCCGATACCCACATTCCCCCCGACATACAGATCATCAGGAGTATAGACACCCCAGGTCACATCATTGGCATCTTTATACGCCAGGGATCCCCAAACATCCGTACCGCGATTATAACCAAGGACTCCACCGGTTTGATTGAAATCTCCGTTGGTATAGCCAGCTACTCCAAAAGTGTAATGATCACCCGAGAAATCAAAACCGAGTATGGCATTATTGGTCTCGTTGACATTAAAACCACTGCCATCGCTTGCTGTCGATCTGCTGCGTTTAGCAAAAATTGCATTTCTTCCGTCTGCATCATCATTCGTTTCGTTGAGCAGGGCAAAAAAGGTCTGACCATTTTCACCCCGGATGTCCATCTTCCGGGCCAGCCGTTCCCGATTGGAATCATCCCCGGGTCTGGACGGCTCATCTTCACGGCTGGTCTCGGTAATATGCAGTGTAGTTCCGTCCTGATACATGATGGAGTTGCCCAGGCTGCCGGAGCCCGTATAGCGTGGGACGTAATTGATGGTCCCATTAATATCCGTCTCATTCAGGTAGCGGTTATCTCCAAAGTCCGTATCAAAATGGATCTCATCTGCTCCGCTTGCCAAGCCCTGACCAACCCCAACATTCAGGTGCACATCTCCTGAGCCTCCACCACCGGTCAAGCCATTATCCGCAAAGACCTCGGTGATAGCCCCAGCTCCAAGACTGCTGAGAGACTGCCAGCTGGCATTACCTGCAGCATCCGATGACAGCACATGACCATTTGAAGCTCCCGTGGAGAGTTTAAATCCATTTACTTTTGCTGTACCGGCCACATCGAGTTTTGCCGCCGGGTCCGTAGTCCCTATCCCTAAGCGGTCAGTCCCGTCATCATAATAAACCATGGCACCTGCGGCGCTGCCACCATTGTTGTAGATGACCTGACCATCACTGCCTCCTACGGGACCTGCGGGACCCTGAGGACCAACCGGACCGATACAGTCACTGGCGTCACAGACCGAATCCATATTCACATCTTCCCAGGAATCACAAACCGCATCTCCGTCCAAATCCCAACAATGCAGTCCGTCCGTACCCGGGTCTCCCTGGGGTCCTGCATCTCCCTGTACCCCTTGCGGACCTTGTGGGCCAATTTCACCTTGTGGGCCGACGGGTCCGGGATTGGCCGCCACAAATGCGAAGGGCACACTGGCCAGGCGTGTCCGTGGTGTCATCTCACCGTCACCATTCACGGAGATCCCTACCCAGCGGTCGGGAGCATCGAATAAACTCTCGGGCAGGGCGGTGACTGAACCCAGCAGAACATGAAACAGGCCGTCGGTTACGGTAACCGTGTTCTGGGTCTCACTCCAAAGGGCAGAGCCCCCGGTTTCTACTCCATAAATGGCAAAGCTGATTGAAACATCTTCCGTGAGGGGAATGCCCGTGTCATCCGTGAGCGAGCCCTGGTAGTCCAGCACGGTAGGAACGGTCTGGGCCGTCAGAAGGATAATGAATAAAAAAATGAAACAGAGTGGTTTGAAGTGCAGCTGCATGGGATCTCCTTTAATAATCGGTTTTCAGTTTCCAATAAAACAACTCAAGGGGTTATTGTATCGTATGCTTATGAGTCAATCTATTCAAGCACATACTTGTATATTTATTGTAAAGCAAGTATTATAGAGAGAAATAGATTATTTAATGCTGATAATCGGGAGTAATTTACAAAAGATTTGGGATTATTGTTTGGTGAAAATTATACGAATTGAAGATAACTTAAAATTCGTTGTCCCGATCTGAACGATAAATTATTTTTTCAGGACAATTCTGAAGATCGTCTCACCGGGCCGTGAGCGCATCAGCCGTACCGAACCGGAGTGGATTTCTTCAACGATGCGGCGGGTCAGGCTCAATCCGAGTCCCCAGCCCTGGTTTTCGGCTTACTTCCTGACCTCAACCCCCACTGATGATCAGAGCAACGATGGCCACCACATCG
>CAZIYQ010000194.1:0-5523 GCA_964543505.1 uncultured bacterium
GCAAAACTTATGCTCATACCTTCTGAAGTGGCGGGGGACTTTGAAGTAATGTTGATCACACCGCTATGAGCATTGGCACCGTAGAGAGCCGTGGCAGGCCCCAGCACGACTTCAATTTTTTCAACGTCTTCACTGGATTGGGGAATCGTACTGTAATTGATGACGCGAAGTGCCGGAATATTTGCAACACGACCATCGGTAAGTGTGAGTAGTCTCGAACTGAAACTGCTGTTAAAACCACGTATGGAGATGGAATAATTATTAACACCACTCGCTGTAAAATCTACGCCTTTAAGACCTTTGAGATAGCTCCCCAGATTTGTAGTGGACTGTCTCATAATATCACGGGAGCTGATGATTTCCATGGCGGCGGGGGCTTCGGTTATTTTATCATTACGTTTCGATCCTCTGACAGTAGTTTCTTCCAGCTTAAAAGCAGAAACCGTCAAATGAAAATCTTTCTTTAGTCGGTCATCATCTTTTATGGTAAGGGGTTCTTCATATTTTTCGTAACCAATGAACATGACGGTAATTGAATAGGTCCCGGCTGTGATATTATCTATATTATAGAACCCGGATTCATCTGTTGCACTCCCCAGGTTGGTATCAGACAGGAAGACATTCGCACCAATGAGCGGTTCGTCGGTCTTTGCATCTTTTACATAACCGGATATGCTGCCATTAGCTCCCAATCCAAGGGTCAGCAGACAGCTCAATAATATGAATATTTGCTTTATTCTAAAATCCATGGTTTGATTGAAATAATGTCTCAATGTAGAATGCCCCAACAAGTTTAAATTAAAATGGAGCAGCCTATTATGTCAGACTGCTCCATTTTGTTAAGCTGTATAATCGTTATTTCAAGAGTGTCACTTTTTGAGTAACAACCTGTCCGGCGCTAACCATTTTCACAAGGTAAATCCCTGAAGGAAGCGCTTCACTATTCTGATTTGTCCCGTTCCATACGACGGAATAGTTTCCACTGGCTCTAAAGTCATTCACCAGTGTTGTGACCATTCTGCCCTGCATGTCATAAACATTGATGGAAACATTACCTTCCGTCAGCAGAGAGTAGTCAATCCGTGTTTCTGGATTGAACGGATTGGGATAATTCGAGAGAAGCCCAAAACTGTCAGCGATGTTTATAGCGACATAATCACTGCTGTTGGCTACAACAACATTCTCAATCTGATATTCACCCTTTGCCGTAAACAAGGTCGTTCCCGGATGGACGATGACGATCGAAGTTTCATTATCCTGTGTGTTGTACTGAGCCATATAGTTGTCATCGTTAAGCTCAATCGAAAAATCAGGACCATGTTTGAGGGTCATTTGAATACCACCCACAAACCCGTCGGCAGAAATATCCAGTTGATTGTCATGCTTGAGCAGAACAGCGCTGTTCGCATCCCGCTCTCTTCCGGAACGCTGGTTGATGATCATATCGACGATGATGACAACATCCAGAATGTCGATAGTGCCGCTGTCGTTAATGTCAGCATGACAGGCCTGATAACCCGGCAGTGGATTGGTATTCAGAATATGAGCAACCAGAGCTACGATGTCGAGAACATCCAGGTTACCGTCAACATTGATGTCTCCATCCGGGTCACAAACATCCAGTTGTCTGAACTCGGCGCATACAGTCTGCTCTTCATACTGTGGAATACAGGTAGGAACAAAATGCATCACCAGTCTTCCGCTGGCACCGTCAAAATCATGATCACTGTCATCGGCGAGGATCTCCGGCTGATTGGTCATGATATAATTGAGGGCATCTTCATAGGTCATCCCCTGTGCCATCAAACCCTCAAGCGTCGCGCTGAAGACAACTGCGTTATAAGTGAGGAAATTTCCCCAGGTTGCAAATTGGGCATCCATCAGGTAAAAATCGTTGCCCACAGAGACACTTTCAACGCAGAATCCTAACCCCAGACCTTCAAATATAGCAGAAACATCTCCAACTATAGGATAATTATAACCACAGGCCGTGTTCATATTTGTGACCGTAACATAGGGCAGGCCAAAGATGCGATCAAAGTCGGTTCCATCACCATCTTCATCTACACCTATGATCTCACCGAGTCCGCCTTGTGCCAATTCACCATCGATTGCATGCCATTCAATATACAGATCGGGATTATTACCGATAGCCACGTTGTCGGGAGAAAGAGAGGTCAGATCTCCCTTTGCACAATAACCGACTGCATCTCCAGGGAGATCCTGATTGGCTGGTAGAGTGAGATCCGGTACTCCGTCCCCATCCGTGTCAATATTGACATCTGATGGGATAGAAACTGCAGCCGGTGATTCAGGAAAATAGTCAAAGATGACCGATTGGCTCAGTGAAAATCCACCAACTGTCTGTCCAACATAGGTACTGCCGTCGGGCAAACCAATGATATTAGTGGGCTGCGCAATTAGGCCGGCGTCAAGATTAGAAGTATAAACCAGGTAATCCAGAATGGGCAGCACCTGAACTGATGAGATACATACTTCTGGATCGACGTTTACATCAGGATAAAAACTTCCTTCAACCACCTCACCGGTACCGTCGGCATAAAGATTCACGTTAAGGTTCACACCTGATTGAGTTAGGGCTTCTTCACTGTGGGGTCCATTAAATGTAGCATAAAAGACATCACCTTCATTTATGACTTTAATCGGAGTTGTGACTCCAATACCATAAATATCGCTCACCATCAATGGCGTGGTAACTCTGCAAATATTGTAATAGTAAACATTCAGTCCACTAAGTTTGTATTCGCCGGCGATATCCTGTGCCGAAAGGTTAACCGCAAATATTACGATTAAGATCGACAGAATTAATCCGTTTGTTTTTCTCATGTTTTCTCCTTAAAGAATTATTTATTGTTTTAATTTGTGAATTAGGTAATCAAAAGACCAGTGAAGATATAACTTCTTTACAACATTTCCAAAATGATTTTTATAGCTGACAAATCTATGAACTCAAATGGCCGTTTTTCCTGGTAAATTAATTCTAAAAATTCCAAACAAGATTGCATCGTTATGCAATTAATATTTATGCTGAAGATGGCATCGGAAGAAATCAGGATGTTTGAAATTGTGGAAATCAATTGATTTGGCCTGTTAGTTTTTCGAGCAATTTTATCACAATTAGATTAATCAGGATAAGGCTATACTATTTTAATTTATGATTCCTTATTTTCCGAATGGATTAACGGATTTTATTTTTCCCATGATTAGCCAATTTCTGTTTAAATTCACTCTGTTATTTATGCTGATTTTATTAGGAATTTATTCGGAGGGCTCAATAAAATGCTGATACGTAAAACATACCGGAAGTTTATCTTCCTTCTGCTTATTCCCATACTGGCGAGAGCACAGGAATGGCATTCACTCTCATCAGATATCTCCTCAAACATTAATGCTGTTGATTTTTTCTCTGAAACAGGGGGGTTCTTAGTTGGTGATGGGGGTCTGTTGTATAGTACGAATGATGGCGGGGACACCTGGGTTCAGCAGGTCACCGGGACTGATTCAAATCTCTATGGAATTTGCTGTATCAACGATTTGCTTGCCGTGACTGTTGGCGGCAACGGGTTGATCATCAGGACTGTTGATGGGGGTAACACCTGGTATGAGGTGACATTATCCACCGCTCTCACATGGGATCTGCTCAGTGTCTCCATCAATCCCGGTGGAACAGGCCTGATCGGGGGTGCTGCACAGACCATCCTGACTACGCTGGATTTTGGAGAAAATTGGAATATTGTGCAGACGGATATGGCGGGGGGTAGTTTCCCTGGCGCACAGATGGTGAATGAAAACCTGGGATTTTTATATGGTCAAAATTCGATTTTTGCTCCCCTCATAGCACGAACGATGGATGCTGGAAGCTCCTGGAATTTCGTGACTTTCTATCTGGTTGAAGGACAAACGGGATATGAAGGAAAGTTATACGACGGCTATTTTTTCAACGAGTTTACCGGCCTTACAGCCGCTCGCAGATGGGATGGCTGGGGCTGCATATCAGAAACGGATAATTTTACTGATTGGATGACTTTACATTTTTACGGAACACCTTTGAGAGCTGTCGATTTTCTTGATGACAGCATAGGGTATATCGCAGGGGATTCAGGTACCATTAAACGTACGGATAATGCAGGAAGGGACTGGTTTGCAGAAGATTCGGGCGTCACCACAAATTTAAGGGGACTGTCCTGTGTGGGGGGTTCCCGCTGCTATGCAGTTGGGGGAAACGGGACAATCATAAGGAGGATATTAACCCCCCAGGGCATATTAGGTGATGTGAATGGAGACGGCAGTCTCGATGTCCTGGATATTGTAAGAATTGTCAATATCATACTGCTGCTGCCGCCCGAGCCCACCGCTTATGAAATATGGGCAGGAGATTTAAATCTGGATGATCAAATCAATGTGCTGGATATTATAGCTCTGCTGAACCTTATCCTTGAATTCTGATTTGAACGGCCCGGTGCGGAATCAAATTTATAAGAGCATTTAACTGACTATGAATCTTTACCTGGTTATTTTAAGCCTGTATTTGCTGACCTTGACCCTCATTGGTGCATTTAAGTCCAGCAAGGTAGCATCGGAAGAGGATTTTGCCCTGGCCGGACGCAGTCTGACCACCTGGGTGTTGCTGGGGACGATGATCGCCACATGGATCGGCACCGGGTCAATTTTTGGTAACGCAGGCAAAACCTACGAAATTGGATTGGCCATTATTCTGGTACCTTTTGGGAGTATCCTGGGAGTCATTGTCCTGGTGATGATATCTGCAAAAGTGAGGAGGATGAGAGTAACTACCGTACCGGAGATCATCCGCAACCGCTTTGGTGATATAGCGGGGATATTAACGACAATCGCTCTCACGATGGCCTATATGGTCATTGTCTCCTACCAGTATAATGCAGGCGGCTCGGTGCTGGAAGTCATCCTTACGGATTCGTCTGGCAACCCATTAGTATCAACAGAAACTGCCGTGATTATTGCTGCTATATTTATCGTTACCTATACGGTTTTTGCAGGGCTCTTCAGCGTAGCCTATACAGATGTTTTCAATGCCGTCATTATTTTGATTACTTTTTTGATATCACTGCCACTGCTTTGGCACAGGGCCGGGGGCAGCAGTGGGATTGAACATTTATTTATGGCAACAGGCAGGCTAAGTCATCTGAATATTTGGGGTGTATTCGGTACAAAAGACATCATCAATTTTTGCCTGCCGCCATTTTTGCTGATTCTCGGCGATGCCAATATGTATCAGAGATTTTCAGCGGGGACTAATCCGCACTCGGTTCGCAGGGCAACCGTGTTTTTTGTGGTTGGGGTCATGCTGGTCGAGATGCTGATTATCCTCACCGCCTGGGTGAGTTCCGCCATGATCCCGGAAAGTGCCAATGGCAGGCATGTGATCATCTATGCGGCCATGAATCTGCTGCCGCCTCTGCTGGGAGCCATCATGACCACTACCATTGTTGGGATTATCATCTCGACAGCTGATTCTTATCTATT
>CAZIYQ010000195.1:0-5523 GCA_964543505.1 uncultured bacterium
TGTCCCCCCGGGTTGGGAATTCTATCGTAAAGATGGATCCATTCTGGCCTTCACAATGCAGCCGGAACCCCTGAATGAACTGTCGCTCTTCCACTATGAAGGAGATTTGTCGGTGAAGTCCGGGATAGTCGCTGATTGGTCTGCTTCGGCGACTGCTTTGTCCTATATTCCTGAACATTTTGAGCTGTTTAATCCTTACCCGAATCCGTTTAATCCAATTGTAAATATTCAATACTCCACAGCTTCGTCTTCAAAAGTCCGGATTGCCATCTACGATCTGCTTGGCAGAGAAATTGAGACATTGACAAATTCAGAAAGACCAGCAGGTGAATACCAGATCAGTTGGGATGCTTCCAATCAGTCCAGTGGTTTATATTTTGTGAGATTGGAAGCGGGAAAAACTCATTTTACCCGCAAGATTATGCTGTTAAAATAGGAATTGCTCTCTTTTCATAAGAAATATCATATCTGTTCAAAATTCAAAGTATACTAAAATGAAAAAATATATAACCGGTTCGGTGTTGCTTTTATTGTCTCTGTCCATACTGTATTTTGCATCAAATGTTCATGCAAAGTCGAGAGTACAACATACTGCAGGGTTTGCCTTGACTTTCGATGATGACAATGTTGAAGCCTGGTATGGCATCCGTGATCTGTTGAAGAAATACCAAACCCGTGCAACTTTCTTCGTAACGAATGTAGATAATCTGTCCAATCAACAGATAGAGATGCTTTTCGAGCTGGAAAGTGATGGCCATGAGGTTGGCTTCCATGGTAAAAACCACCTTGATTTGAATGATTATATCCGCAAAGCCTCGTTGGATGATTACATCCGCCACGAAATAATAACGGGCGTAGATGAGATGGCTGCGTTGGGATTTGATCCAACGAGTTTTGCCTACCCGGGCGGCAGCAGAAATAAGTCTGCTGATGTGGAACTTCTGAAATATTTTAAGATCATCAGGGGAGTATCAGAATCCCAACGACATGCCCCGGCTCACAATGTAAACCAGATTGGCGATGTCTTTTATGACTTTGACGGAGACCGTATCGTAAACGGTCTTGGCATCGACAATCATCTGCAGGTTTCGATTGAGGATTTGAACAGCGGTTTTAAAAGAGCCGTTGATAATAACGAGGTGCTGATCCTTTACTGCCACAAACCGGCTTACAGTGATTCAGCCTATGCCATCAATATCAATTACCTGGAAAATATTCTCAAGAACGCCCGGGAGATGAATCTGAAATCTTTCAGGATATCAGATCTGGCTCGGTAGAGCTTCGGGAATTGGAAGCATCCTGTGTTTCGATATCCATCATCATCGTTCCCCAAATCAGGAAATACCAGAGAAACCTACCAGCTGTAAGATCGCCGCTCACCATTTGATTTAGAAACATGTACAATCCCAGCATTAGGAGTACAATCGTCATATGATCCACGCTGTAATCTTTTAGATACCGCCACATTCTGTGAAAATAATCATAGAGTATTTTTAATAGCAGTACGAAGCCAAGCAAGCCTGTTTCAGCAAAAATTTCAAGTATAAGATTATGAGGATATCTATGGAGAACACCATAAACCATGCTATTATCCATAAAATTGCCCAGACCAGTGCCGAAGAATAAATGATGACGAATATTCTCGAAGGCCTGTACAAAAAGCATCCAGCGGATGTGGTAAGTATTCTCAGGACTTTGGGCAAATGGGTTCATAAAGAATCTCGTATCCAGTTGAAAACAAGAAAAAGTAAATACAAGAATCAACACCATGGCCAACGTAGCAAGCAGGATGCGGGTTGATTTTTTTGTTTTCGAAAACAGGTAGATTTCAATTATGAGCGTCAAATACAGCGCCAGAACAGGTCCCTTCGACAGGGTCCAAAGCTGTGTAAAAAATATCAGGGTTCCAATGATAAAAAGCCCCACTTTCAATTTTCGACGATCCGTATAGAAATAATATCCTGCCAACATCAGGATGGCAAACCCGTTAATGCGTCCAAGAACGATGGGACCTCCTTGCAGTACTGTTAGTCTGGCTTCAGATATCCCAATCATTATTTTAAAAAAAGCCAGACCGGACATCGCAAATGCGATAAAAGCAATGGCAGTGAGGGTTCTGGCAAGAGCTGTGCGCCCCACAATCCTGTAACGCATTTGCAGATACATCACAGCCAGTACACCCAAACCGGCGAGGCTGATCAATTTTCTGAGAGCATAATCAGGATGATGGCTCAGGAGCAGAGCATTTAAACCCAGATAGAGAATGAAGGGCAGGTAGGGTTTGAAAAATCGAAATATGGGTTCGAATTGGCCAGAAAGTTCCCGTTGGGATTTCCAATAATGAAAGGCAAAGATCAAAAGGTTTAGGTGATTCAGGCTAAAAGGCTCGAAGATCTGCAATCGGGGCTCATATCCAATTCGTCCAATGTAGAGCAGCAGCGCAAGGTTGATTTCCGGTGAAAGGAAACAGATGAGTAAGTATAACGGACTGATATAAAGCGGAAAACTATCCAAGATATTCCTTTATTTGAACTTATACACTATGGATAAAAAAGATAATACCAGGTGAAAGATGTTTTTAAAACCTATCATGAATTTATTAGTGGAATAAATCCTTTAACTTGTCCCCTTGTTTCTTGATAAGCTCTTTGCTGACATCAGACTTTTTGTCCTTAAACAATTTCAGATTCTCGTCGAGTTTTTTATCTCTGGCAGCTAAAGGATTTAAAACTCTCTCTTTGAATTGTGCTGTCAGGGAGTCAATCTCCTTTTTGTATTTTTCCTGATTTGCTGCGATTCTATCGTCAATAATTTTCTGGGTGTCGTCAATTTTTCCGGTCAATTTATTCGCCAGTAGATCACCAATGATATGATCAACGCTGCTTGATATTTTGAGGGAAGTGCGACCGCCAGCTTTTGAAAAGCCGGCTTGCAGATCGATATTTTTTAAGGCATCAGCGATTTGAATCATGATATCTTTCAGGTCAGCTTTTAATTCTTTTGAATTCAATTCTTCGGGATCAAATGCAATATCCGAACCCCGAAAATCGAGGCTGTGCTCCTCGTCATTTCGATTGAATTCGAGATTTACATTCAGGTCAGCAGTGCCGTTTGTTACGCGATGGGGCAAATAAGAGCTTCCGGAAAGGGTCTTCCCCCGAAGGGGAAACCCTGTGATTATCACATGAGCGGTCTCTGTTTTGGTAGTGTCCCGGTAATCAATTTTCCCTTCGATACGAATCCCCTCCTTTCCCGGGTCAGAGCTGCTGACTGATAATTCAGTGGCTTCATTGACGAAATTCTGGTTGGTGGTGAGATTTTTAATCCAGCCGCTAAATTCTCTGCCGTTGGTATCTTTGCCGGAAAGTTCGATCTGCTTTATCCACAATTTGGGTAATTCGGTATCGTTCCCAAAATAAATCGTCTGGCCTTTCCCTCTGTGCGGACTCTCTTTCGGGGGCTTATGGATATGATATTTTTGATAAAAATGACGAATAGAGGTAACGATATTTTCTGTGCTCATGATCTTATTGGTGAGTTCGGAACCGAATAGCAAGGTCGAGAATCCTTCGGTTGAGATGGTTGTTTGCGATTGTTCTATTAAGCTGCGGTAATCCGCTCTGGTCCATTTCTCGATTAATTTTGTCTGATCCTTAAGTTCCCCAAACTTCGGTTCAATCTCGCGCTGTAAGCCATCTATTATTTTCTTCGTTTCATCCATTTTATCATAGATACCCGCTAATTTATCCAGCATTTTTTTTGCATCATCAAGCGTCTTTATATCCTTGAATTTCAGCTTTTTTAGCTCGGTTTTTAGGCTGTCCAGTTCGCCGGTATCAGGAATTTTATTCAATTCTTTTTCCCATCTGTCAAAACTATCCTGATAGGTTTTTTTCACGGAATCAATTCTTCCCGGAGTCTTCTCTTGAATCGATGCAAGCAGGCTGTCAGTATTTACTTTATGAAATAATTTTGATGAGATATTGTTGGGGAACCCGCTACCGGGCGCATCAGAATTTTCGTTAGTATTATCATTCTGTTGAAACACAGCACCTTTTGCATTTCGTTTTGTGGTAAAAGACAACCCGTGGATCGATAGATCATCCGCAATGAATTTTAGTTGTAAGAGGGGAAGAAACTCAAATTTCAGTTTACAATCCTTCGTTTCAAAAGTGTTTTGCCAAAGAGCTTTTGGATTTGCAACTTGCAAGTGTTGCCATTGCATAGTTGAATGGAAGAAGGAAAAATGAACACTATCAAATTCAACACTTGCGCCATTGAGAGAAGAACCATAGGCTTCCAACTTATTCTCCAGAATAGTATCGAGAAACAGAAAGGGGAACAATGAAAAGAGGAAAACAATTAAGATCAGCAGGCCTACATTTTTTTTCCTCATTTGTTTGATCCTGTTAAGCTGATGTGGTTCCAGAGAGAGATTATTTTCGAGCCTTTTAACAGTTTCACAATTTTCCATTTTTCGATTATAAGCTCAAACTTGTTGCGGTAAAGAAGAATGAAATATTTAATGAGAAAATATACGGGCACGCTGATGAGCAGTGCTGTGATGAGACTCCCGAGATTAGCGGTATTGTTAAAGCGGGTAAGGGGGAGAAGAGGCAAACTGTAAAGCGTGCTCCAGAATTCCCTTAAGTCACTCTTGACGAGCAGCCAATATCCCAGCGAGTGAAATAGTGGGTCCAGCAGGAGTCCGATCAAGCTGAAAAGCAAATAGCCACAGATTGCCATGCTGATGTTTATTTCAACAAAAATCAGGAATAGTACAATCGACAGTTCAATGAGCCCCCACGCGGGGGTAAGGCCGAGAAGCATACCAAGAACAAACCCTATCGCCAGCCTGGCGGGGGTGTCTCCGGAACTGATCGCTTTAATTAATTTTTTTAACAGTTTTAGAAAAAACATGAGATTAAATGAATTCGTTCAATTTATTTATCATAAAATTATAACGCAAAATGAATGCACGCAAATCACAAAATCTGTTTATTGAACGCTCCTCTTCTCTAAAAATATAAAGCTTAAATTTAATTTTCGTTTTTAAAAACGGTGCGAATCAGCTAAATTTATGCCGTTGAGAGAAGCAATATATTGGCTTTGCTTCAAAGTTCTTTTTCACAGCCCGCAACCTTTGCTGCTTAAGTCAGGTCCTGCCTGAAAATGTGGTAATAATAATAATCCAATTTCATACTTTGGGAGGAGTTTATGAAAAATACAAGCTGGATAGTTATAACCGTCCTGATATCATTTGCATTTACGCAATATAGTTTTAACCCCAATATTGATGTGTTGCTTTCACCAAATTACGAGCTATCGCCGGCAGACTTGACCATCACCGTATCTCAAGTACAGAACGAAACGGATATACTGCAATTTGCCGTCCAATTTGATGCAGGATTTTGGGATTTCACCGACCTTGTCGCAGGAATGGTCGCCGGCTCGGGGACCGCTACTTTTTCTGATGGACTCTGTGATGAGACTTTTGCCAATGGTGAAGGGGGCTATGGACCA
>CAZIYQ010000196.1:0-5519 GCA_964543505.1 uncultured bacterium
TTTTATTCCTTCGGCCTGTGGTGGTGGCGGAACCTGCGGGCTCTGTAAAGTTCAGGTAGAAGCAGGTGGCGGACAAATCCTGCCGACGGAACTTAATCATATCTCGCGATCTGATGCCAAAAATCATTGGCGGCTTGCCTGTCAATCCAAAGTCAGAGAGCCAATGAAAATCCATATTCCCGAAGAGATTTTCAATATACAACAATGGGAATGCAAAGTTCGCTCGAACCGCAGTGTGGCAACATTCATCAAAGAATTGACCCTAGAATTGCCTGCAGGTGAGAACCTGAAGTTTAAGGCTGGCGGATATATCCAGATTACGATCCCAAAATATGAGATTGATTTCAGCACCATTGAAATTGGAAATGAATATCGTCAGGACTGGGATAAATACAATATCTGGAAACTAAATTGCAAGAATTCGGAGGAAGTGGTTAGGGCATATTCCATGGCGAATCATCCTGCGGAAGGGAATATCGTCATGCTGAATGTACGGATCGCAACACCACCACCCAAGTTATGGAATGAGGTACCTCCAGGGATATCCTCCAGTTATATTTTTAATTTGAAACCCGGTGATAAGGTAATGATTTCAGGACCCTATGGTGAATTTTTCACTAAAGATACCGATAATGAAATGGTCTTTATCGGTGGTGGTGCCGGTATGGCTCCCATGCGCTCCCATCTTTTCAACCTGTTCAAGACCCTTAAAACCCAGCGGAAAGTTTCGTTCTGGTACGGAGCCAGATCGCTGCGAGAGATGTTCTATGATGATGAGTTTAAACAGATAGCCAGGGATTTTCCTAATTTCAGCTATAATGTTGCCCTATCAGAACCCCTCAAAGAAGATAACTGGACTGGTCCCACCGGATTCATACATCAGGTGCTGTTGGAAAATTATCTAAAAGAACATGATGACCCAACCGAGATAGAATATTATATGTGCGGACCCCCGATGATGGTAGATGCAGTGGATAATATGCTCTATAACCTTGGTGTGGAACAGGATATGATCATGTATGATAAATTCTAAACATTGATGTTTTTATTCGAAAAAAAATTGAGAGTTCAATTATTACTATTGGGCTTTCTTTTTTTTATCCTTACGAATTGCTCCGGCAATTCCCCCCATATTCAATTCTATGGGCAGACCATGGGCACCACATATTCCATCAAAATTACCGGAATTAAGCTAAATGAGTCTGAACAATCGGCTTTGTATCATGATTTAGATTCGCTTATCCAATCGGTGAACAGCCGCATGTCAACCTATATCGACAGCAGTGAACTTTCACGACTGAATGCGAATCACACGACCCGTACCATACCACTTTCGGCTGAACTCCGGAAAGTCATCAGAAGAGGGTTGAATGTCTATTCCATGACGGGTGGTGCTTTCGATATAACAGTGCATTCCCTCGTAAAATTATGGGGATTTGGCAATTCAGGTCGCCGGTGGTCACCCCCGACTGATGATGAAGTGCTGGCCCTGCTGCCGGGAGTGGGATCCGATAAATTAACTCTTAAGCCGGATGGGCTTATGAAAAACAATCCACAAACAGAAATTGATCTCAGTGCAATTGCAAAAGGCTATGCGGTCGATCAAGTTGCAGAATATCTGACAACTCGGGGCTACTGCAATTTTATGGTAGAAATTGGAGGTGAAGTCAGATGCAGGGGGACCAATGCGCTGCTGGACCCCTGGCAGATTGGAATACAATATCCGGATGATGCCAATGAAGACGCCATGAAACTTATTGGAAAAGTGAGTCTGGACCAGAAAGCGATGGCTACATCAGGCAATTACCGGAATTATTTTGATTACGAGGGGGAAAGATATTCCCACACAATCAATCCGGCCACGGGTTATCCGGTGACCAACAACCTCGTGAGTGCTACCGTCATTGCAGGCACCTGCATGGACGCTGATGCATACGCAACATCCCTCATGGTGTTGGGTGCAGAAAAGGGGCTGGACTGGATAAATTCTCTCGATGATGTCGAATGTTTCATGGTCGAAATGGACAGGGGGGGAAACCTCACACAAATCATGAGTATGGGTTTTAAGCGCTTTTTTACAAAAAGTGCGGAGTAATAAAGGGAACGGTCATGGCTGAAGGATTGACCCTGAAAGGAATGGCATGAAATGTGCTAAAGCTGGCTGTACGATTTACAGTTTTGCTTGGCTTCTGTTGTACAGGCACAGTCTTCTCCCGTAGTACTGCAAGTACCGCGGATCTGTTTTTTAGAGATAAGTGCACTTAGGCTTAAGCCCAGTATTGCTAAAGAAAGTAACGTGAATGTTGCTAAAAGAGTTGCCATTATTTACCTCAAAGTTATCGTGAATGGCTGAATACGAAACAAGAGAAAGAAGGTTCCCTTAAATAATGAATCACAAAATATTAATGATCATTTTCTGCTTTTTGATAATTCCGACGACAATTATGCTGTTCGGAACCGAAATGCAGACTGCACAGCAGACACCACCAGGAGATATCCACGCAGAACAGGTTCACCATCAGGGTCAGGCCTCAGAACACGACCAGCACACTGAGGGAGAGCATCATGCTCCTCATCTTGACGGTTCATCTGTGAATTTACTTTGGATCATCCCATTCATCGGAATTCTGTTATCGATCGCAATTTTACCCTTGGCAATGCCGCAAGTCTGGCACCATCACTATGGCAAGATATCTGCATTTTGGGGAGTTTTGTTTCTGGTACTGTTTGCCGCCTTCTATGGTCTAAACATGGCGGGGTTTTATCTTCTAGAAGTTTATTTAAGTGAATTCATCCCTTTCATCGTGCTGTTGTTATCGCTCTTTACGGTAGCGGGGGGTGTCAGGTTGACGGGGTCACTGCGGGGCAGTCCCATGGTAAATACAGTTATTCTGATCATTGGAACCATTCTGGCGTCCTGGATGGGGACGACCGGTGCGGCGATGCTGCTGATCCGGCCATTGATCCGGGCAAATGCTTGGCGCAAAAAGAAAATCCACGTGATCGTTTTCTTTATTTTTCTGGTAGCAAATATCGGAGGCTCGCTTACGCCATTGGGAGATCCGCCACTCTTCCTCGGATTCCTCAAAGGTGTCAGTTTTTTCTGGACCACCAAGCACTTATTCCTGCCCATGTTATTCACATCAGGAATTCTGTTGATTCTGTTTTACTTCATCGACAGCCGACTCTATAAAAAGGAAGGGACACCCCCGGAGGAAGGTACTAAAACACCACTGGGTCTTGAAGGGAAGAGCAATTTGCTGTTGCTGCCGCTGATCGTTGGTGCTGTGATTCTGAGTGGTATCTGGCACCCCGATGTGAGTAATCCTGCGGACTGGGCAATATCCGCCTGGGGCACCTGCATGATGACCAAAGGAGTAATGGCGCAGGTGCTGCTGTTGCTGTTGATCGCTTGGATTTCATGGAAGATAACCCCTCTCGCAGTTCGAGAGAGAAATGGATTTACCTGGGAACCCATCCTTGAAGTTGCCAAATTATTTGCCACAATATTTATTACCATGGTTCCGCCAATTGCCATTTTGCGGGCCGGGACAGACGGGGCCTTAAAATTTGTCATCGATCTGGTGAAAAACCCACAGACCGGGGAATTTGTGAACCGCATGTTTTTCTGGGCCACGGGCTTGCTATCGAGTTTTCTGGACAATGCCCCCACTTATGTGGTCTTTTTTAACACTGCCGGGGGAGATGCAGCCCATCTGATGACCACAATGTCATCAACACTGCTGGCTGTATCTGCAGGTGCAGTCTTTATGGGAGCTAACACCTATATTGGGAATGCTCCGAATTTTATGGTAAAATCCATTGCCGAAGAAAACAATATCAAGATGCCCAGTTTTTTCGGGTATATGGCTTGGTCGGTGGGTATTCTGATACCACTGTTCATTCTTGACAGTATCATCTTTTTTTAGAGGAGACGAAATGATTAAACATATCCTTTGTCCTGTTGAGTTGAAGAGCGACATGCACGTGGCTTTGAAAAGGTCTATCATCTGGGCTCATCAACTGGATGCGAAAATCACCCTACTGAATGTCCATCCGGAATTTATGAACCACGAGGAGATGGAAATGTTGAGGGTAAGCGCTCTTAAAATGATGGAGCAGTTTAAAGAGACATCGGTCGCAGCCAAAAAGAAAATGGAAGCTCTGACCGAAAGATTTGGAGCTGGTGATCTGCAAGTTGAGTATCTGCTACGCGAGGGCAAGCCCGGTGAGGTGATACCGAAAGTAGCTGATGAAATTGGTGTCGACCTGATTGTGATGTACACAAAAGGCCGGGAATCATTGAAAGAGCTTATTACCGGTACCATCTCACAACAAGTCATCAACAAAGCCAACTGTCCGGTTTTAGTTATACCACACCATGAGGGGTAAGTCTTAATTTGGTTTAGGGTCTCTGCAGAAGTACAACCTTCGGTGCGAAGCGTTAGTCAATCCTTCACCTGCACTGTCGTCCACTATAATACGGGTGTGCTACAGATCCGATGAATACAATCCGTGCTTTCTTAATATCTCCCTAATTTTAGCATCTGGCTACTGACACTCCTGATAGATCTGCCATTTCTGTTGTGCGCTCAAATGTCTGCGTTTCATTATGTTGTTCATTAATTGTCTCCATTTCTATGAAACGGTTTGGGCAGAAATAGTAAAGCTACGTTCGTTTCGCCTGCCCCATAGGGAAGTATGACCGTATCGGGGCTCGCTTGGCTTTACTATTTCCTGTTCCATAGCTTATTAAACTTTCAATATTACAACATAGTCAGAAAAGCGCGCGGGCAGACCTGCCACAGCCCAGTCTCGTTTGCTTCCGGCATTGTACGACACTTTACAAAGGACTTAAATTTAGTGTTTCATTATGCCGCATAAATCAACCATAGACTGGTCGGAACTAACCGACTTCATTCGGAACGCACAATCGATTGTTCTGACCACACATGTCCATCCTGATGGGGATGGTCTGGGCTGCGAAGTTGCCCTATACCATCATCTTGTAAAAAATGGGAAAAACTGCCGCATCATCAATATCTCACCCGTCCCGCATCAGTATGAATTCCTGAATGACGGGAACATCATTGAATATTTTACGGAAAAGGATCGGAATTGGGTTGCACAGGCTGATCTGGGACTTGTTTTCGACGTTGGCGATGCGAACCGTATTGGTACTTTTTCCAAAGAATTGTTTGCAAATGCAACAACTGTTTCCATCGATCATCACCCTATTAAACCCGGCCAAGCCTTCAATTATCATATTAACGATCTCACGGCCCCTGCCACAGGCACCATGCTTTGGCAGTATTTCCGACAAATGGATGGGAACGTCCCATTGCGGAAGGGAATTGCCGACGCCTTATACACGGCATTGGTGACTGACACGGGTTCCTTCCGCTATAGCAACACAACGGAAATAGCTCACTCAATGGCCATTGATCTAATGCGTTCAGGGGTAGTACCGCACCTGATCCACAGCCATATTTACGAGAGTCGTACACTCCCTGAGGTGA
>CAZIYQ010000197.1:0-5512 GCA_964543505.1 uncultured bacterium
TTAAGCAACCGTTTTCAAAAAAAATTAACGGTTCATCCCCGCGTCTGCGGGGAACGTGCTAATATTTAACCCCTTGAATTTCCTCTATTTACAAAAATCATAAAAATCTACCAACTTTTTATTGAACTTCAGATTCATCTTTTTCTTCGTTTTGAGGTCGATAGGAAACCAGTTTTATTCCTTCCATTTCGACTGGCATTCTGCGGTTTGCACCATAAGTCAGAAAATCATATCCTGATTCAGTGTTCGTTGACCATACCATAACCGCATTTCCTTCTTCAATGCTATCACAGACCTGTGACCAGACTAATTCCCTTACTCTTCTTGAGAGCTTGCCTATATAAACTCCAGCTCTGATCTCGATAAGCCAAACTGCGAGACGTCCGCGAAGTCTTGGTGGGGCATTCTCAACCACGATGACCAACATCGCCTAATTGCTCCTTGTTCGGTATTGCTGGTAATACGGCTTCTTCAGAGGGATCCGGTAGTTTCATCTCACCGGCTGATAATACACGCTCAATCATGGGAATAATGCGTCGCAATAATTTAGTTTGACGAAAGGCATCCCGGCAGGCAATTCGAACATCACGTTCTGGGTTTAAAGGGTTTTTACCTGCAATCCTGAAGGCCATTGGAACAACAGTTTCGAATTTAAAAATATCAGCGATGTCATAGACAAAAGATTGCGGCTTACCGGTATGGATAAACCCTACTGCCGGGGCATATCCTGCAGCCAGTATCGCTGCTTCACAAATGCCATACAGACAAGCGGTAGCAGAACTCAAACATCTATTTGGTACATCACCGCTTCCCCAATGCGTGTGATCATAATTCCTTGATTGCCACTTTACGCCATATTGTTTAGCCAATAGTTGATACAATTTTCGCACGCGAACACCCTCAATACCTCTTAGTTGCTGGATACTCCTTTTCGCGGGTGATTTTTCCTGAAAACGTATCTCGTACATTTTACGGACTACTTTAAGACGAGCGGCAGCATCCAGCGCAAGTTTTGCTTGATAGAGCAGTCTGTCCGCTCTTGCACCGCCAGGTTGTCCGGACGCATATAAACGCACACACGCTTCCCCAACCCAGATCAATAGACAACCCACCCTTGAAGATAACGTCACAGCAGCATGTGAAACCCGTGTCCCCGGTTCAAGCATGAGACACGACACATTCCCAATAGGAATATGGGTTCTCACTCCCGTTCTATCTATGACAACAAAGGCACCATCCAATACGTCGAGATTTCCTTTCTCAATATAAAATACTGAAATCCGGTCTTTCATTGGAATCGGTTTTAACGGTGGCAATACAGGTTGTGACATATGTTTTTCTCTAATTCATTACTTCTTTTTCAATCGTTTCTGATTTTCAGGTTCTGTCAGATAATTTTCAGATGAAACGATTTTTGAAGCTCTTTCTGTCTCCAATTTTTCGCGGGCTCCTCCGGCAAGGTGCCTCCTTTCCGGGCCGCTGTTTTATTTTCGTCAAATCCATGTGCATCTTGTTTACGGGCGATATCAGTCACAGCCGCTTTATCCAGCCGTTTAAACAATCCATGAATATCTTCGAGAATCACGCCTGACGACGTACCAAGAGCAAACCGCAGCCGAAGGCCTTTGCGGGGCCGATACCTCTAAACAAAGCATTCTTAAATTTATCAACATCAGTTACTTCCAATTCCCCTGTAAAATCTACAGAACTGAAACCTGATTTTATACCCCGTTTAGCCTTTCCATTCAAAGCATGCCAAATATATCCACTACCCTGTAATTTGAGTTGATTATAGCCATCCTTACAAATCACAAAACCATGTCGCTGACCCTGAGATGCCACCCATTTCTCAAGAGCTTTATCCACCGATGCCTTCAGTGCCCATTCTAATTTATCAATCATATTCAAAGATTGTTCAAGGCGATCAGCATAACGAGCATCGTTTTCCAATAATGATGACAGTTTTTCACTTAACGCATCACCACCTTGAGTCAATAAAAGATTTTTAAAGTCCTGCTTTTTTGGATGTTCAGGAAGCTGAGATTGCAAACCTAATTCAGCGCATAAAGAACCAAGAAACTGGCACTGTGCATCCATAGGAATATCGTGCTTTTTGCCATTTCGACTAATGGTTGGATTTGCGCGCAATTCAAAACGTAATCTATTTCCCTTTTCCAACTGTGGCTGATACGGTTTTAAGTCCACATGAAAAAGCGAATGATCTGTGTATGGGCAAGTTGCAGATACAACATAATAAACAGGCTCACCACGGGCATCTGGATGAACACCCAATTGCTCACGGGCAATTTCTTCACGAAATAGAAAATTCCTTTTTCCATCCTCGGCAAACAATTCCCAAAATAACTGATGCATACCATAAGAACCTTTGCCCATCTTCTCCGCCGCGTGTGAGACTTGCCCAGAGCGTAATCGAATACGTGAAAAATACATTACTCACCCCCAGCCATATAAAAGTAATGTTCCTGACGCGGCGAAAACTGCCAACGCCTACGAGATAGCGGTTGGTCATGTCTTATCCGCGTTTGCATACGGCTCAAATCGACCTCACTGGAGAAGTCAGCCGTTTCACCTTCCCAATAATAATGACGCTGTCTTTTCAATTGAAGCCAATAAGTATCACGCGTGGACAATTGACTCATATCATCCGCATGCCACGGCAATAATGGCTTGTGTTCATATAACTTGAATGCTTCAAGGTATGCATCACCCGAATGAATTTGTGGATGCAATGGAGCTGCAAGTGGGCAGGACTTTCTCCCCAGATAAAGATGAAATTTAGGTTTATTCAAAGCGTGTTGAATCGACTGTAAATTATAGGGCGCACCTGCCAATGCTTTCACGGCAACCAGCGCCAAGGCATCTGAACGATACTCACGGCTGGAAAGAATCGTTCCCAACCGAGCTTTTCCTCGCAGTAATTCATCCCGTCGAGTCCGATAGTTTACCTTGCCAACCGAATCCGGCACCTGCGTTGTATGGTAATCACGCAACAACGAACCCTGCGCAAACACCTCAACTGCAATGGCATATCCCTGTTGCATCTGTTGCTGAACGTCCACATTGTCGCGTTTGATACCCAAAGCTGCCGCCATCAAACCAATAATAGCTGATTTGCTTGGATAGTTTGCCGTATGCCGTGTTGCGCCCACAGCAATCTCACCCCAACTGGCCATCGGCCCATAAAGGCGGAACAGTAGATAATCCATGATTACCCCCTATTGCCCTACAAAATCCAGCAACTTATCCAAGGTTCCTTCTTCTTCAGGCACGTTCAATGTATAGCGATCATCTGCACAAGCCCCATACACTTTATCAAAGCTATCTTTCTGTTTGATCAGAGCCTTAATCGAATCAGGAACAAAATCATCATTCTCCCGTGGATTGATGGGCTTCAGATAGGCGACAGATAATGAACGCGGCTGTTGATCACCCTTTTCGGCCAGAACATAAGAAGCATAAGCACGCGAGGCGAAGCTGTTCTGCTTGCCGCTCGGCGCAACTTTGACCGCAGCATCTACCAAAGCCCGAATCGCCTTATTTGCCAACTCCTCATCATCTCCAAGGTTTTCAATCAATAATTCACGGTTGATGCATATATAAGAATAGAACAGGCCTGCGGCGAATCCTAATTCCCCAATATGAGCGGAACCGGCATCATTTCTGTATTCATTCAAATCTTCCACAGCGGTGAAATAATCATCTTCAATGACAACGGGGTGAACACTGATAGCATGGGCGACCTGACAAGCTGCCTCAATCTTATGCTCAACAGAACCAGCCAACATCCTCCCAAACATAGCAATATCGGCATCTGTGTGCTCATTGGTCAGAATAGCAGATTTTGGTATAGCCCCTGGTGATACGACCAAACTGAGATTTTGAATATTTTCATCAGAGGTATAGTCGGCTTCTTCGGTGGCCTGAATTGCCGTAACCCATGTTTCTATCTGCTCTTCCCAGCCTTCACATAATTTAATATGTTCTTTATTTTTCAATTCTCCAAACTCAACATCTTTGGCAGCCTTTGCGGCAAGCAATCCTCCCAACTTTAATTTTTTGACGATTTCTTTTGAAACCTTTGTATAACCTTCTGCAAAAAAAAGTTCCAACTGATCTTTTCGTACCGTTGTATCGCCAAGAATTTCATCAGTCCACTCATCTTCTTTATCAATCATCCTGCCTAAATAATCAAAAGGGTCTTTATCCTCGGATGTCTTATATTTTTTGATTAGCTCCTTGAAGCCTTTTGGTCTATTCCAGTCATTTCGTAGTTGGGCGATCTCTTTACTACCCATGATAATTTCGACAAGAGTTTTAATTGAATGACTAATGTCAGATGACAGGCGTTTAAAAAGTTGAACTCCAAAATCATTGGCCTCTACGGTTGCGCTGCCTAAACCGTTTTTAAAACCATCAATGACCTTATCAATTTTCCTGAATTCAGTCTGCGAGACAAATGCGAGTGTCTTTAATTGCAAAGAGTCACCATCCAAAGGACCAAAAACCTTGGCAATATTTTTGGCTATTGTTACCTGCTCTGTCTTGGTTAACGCGGTAAATTCAGTAAGTTTTTCCAATGCATAAGATGCGATTTCTTTGGTACGGCTCCCGTTGTCAATGGCGCTTTCAAAAACATCGGATGTTCTCCACGAACGTTTCAGACATTGCGACGATACACGTAAGCGATCATAGCCTCCCATTTTTGCGGTTTTTGGTCGGCCTTGATCATCACGATTCAGGTTGGCAGGTGGGTAAGCGGTTAATAAATGTATTTGGATGAAACGACTCATATTCAATCTCCTTTAGTTGATTCTTTGGGTGGTAATGCAGTGAAATAAGCGGTGCCCCAACGGATAGCCAAGCGATTACTAGGGTCTCGGTCAATGTGTTGTTTAAACTCCTGATGCCATAGAAAAACATCATCGGCCATGGATGCAATATTGATACGACCATCCAATAAACGAATAACTCGAATCATTCGACGGTAAAACTCGTCGGTAGTACGACTCTTCATCAGATCATTAAAACGGAGTTCACTAACAGGCGGTGTTTTTTTCCCTTGCGCTGGACGAGCAAGAAGCTCGGCAAAAGTGGCTATATTTTTTGGTTTGGATTTGTCTTTAGGCTGATATCCTCGGCTCTCAATCAATCGATTTTCTTTTACATGGGATAACAAGCCAACAATCACAGCACTGGCAAACATATCTTTTTCTTCTTGCCAGTTGTCCGGCATAGCTTGTAAAAATTGATAGAAAGCCGATGTTAATAAAACATCTTCCGCTCTTTCAGAGCGTCTCAGTCTCGCCCTGTCCCCCCGATTATTGTCAAGTGACTTATGCCACCATAACAAGGCATTGCGATCTACCGAATTTAATCCGTATTTCATACTGCGTCCTCCTCAATTGCTCGTGTCTTAAGGGTCTTGATTTTGTTGTTGCCATAGAATCTTTTCTTTAAAGACTCGTGCACAATAACGATACGCTTTAAATCA
>CAZIYQ010000198.1:0-5442 GCA_964543505.1 uncultured bacterium
AAAACATCCTTCTCGAAGATCATACCGGCTTCCAGACGATTTAAATCCACATACTTTGTCAGATGTGTTCCCGAATTCATTTTTATACGAGAGAGTGCTTCGATGATTTTGGGATGATAGCAGTCTGCATTTTGAGAGATCAGTTTCATTGCACGTTCCACGGATAGCTCTTGTTGGAGATATTTATCAAAATCCATTGCAATTTTTATGAGATATCCTCCAATTATCACAGGGTCAATTTTAGACAGATCCCTGGTAAATAGGGCTGGGTTCGGTTCTTCAGATATACTTTCAAGCATCTTGGATATCGCATTCAAGCGCGGTATTTTTGATACAAGTCTTACTGCAATCTTGGTGTGTTCGTCCAGAATCTTGTCTTCATCACGCGTCAATTCCTCACCGTTAAAATATTTTTCAATTGTGTCTTGTGGAACCGTTATAAAGCCAATCATTGAGAGCATGGCTACAATATTGTACTGCCAATTTTTTCTCAGCTGCAATGTATCTGCAAGTTGGGAAACAATTTTTTTAATGGATAAGGTTCGGCCGAAAGCCAGGGGATTTACGATTGAAAGCATTTCCGTCAGGATACTGATGCTGCCGGAAAGTGTTTTTTCCAACAGTTCTTTTTCACTCATTTTTAATCGATATAGCTCAACCCCTGCATCAATTTCGTTCTGAAGGGCAAGACCAAAACACGGCTTGGTAAGAAATCTAAAAGCCTCTCCCTTATTTATTGCATCTATGGCTGATTGCTGGTCGGCATTGCCGGTGAGAATAATCCTCACGGTATAGTGATTTATTTTAGCGACTTCACGGAGGAGTTCAATACCATTCATACCCGGCATAGACAGATCAGATATGACCACTGAATAAGGTCCATTCACTTTTACTTTATCCAGTGCATCAGGCCCGTTGTTCGCAATGTCAACCTCATACTTCGGATGTAATTGCCGTTTTAATGCCTTGAGAACATTCTGTTCGTCATCAACTAATAGAATCTTCATCTTTAACCTTTGTTTAAAATTTCTTTGCATATCTCATTCCACTCAGGCAATTTGTCCAGAAGTCCCAATCCCTCCAGATAAGCTTCTTCCAACTGGAGATTATTGTACAAGATTGAATCCGTATTTTGGCTTATGAGATAGATGGACGCATACAAGTACGTCACAATCCCAATCTCTCCTGATTCATACTGGCTGGGGGAATGGCACTGCTCGACACTACGATAAACGGATTCGGGCAATCCCCAGATCTCAAGCACATAGCTTGCAGCTTCAAGGTGAGACATTCCGAGCACCCTGCGCTCTGCTTCGACAAGAAACCCATCATTATCTGAAATATCCCGCAGGATCTTTTCATAGGATCTGGGTGCGTGATTGGCTAGGACTAGAATCCCCAAACTCTGCAACAGGCCCGATACCATTACATCGTCAATGATTTTCTTGCTGGCGTGTTCACTGTTTGCGATGGCGGCGGCCAGCAGACTGATTTGCTCACTGATTTTCCATAACTGGTTGACATTTAAATTTTTCATCCTCAGTGACTCGTAGGCATTGTTCAATTTGTAGAATAGGACAAAAGACTTCAATGTGTTGGATCCCAAAAGGCTAATTGCAAAAGCCACCGAATGCACTTTATTGCGCATGCCGTAGAAGGATGAATTAACCAGCTTAAGTACCTTCGCGGTCATCCCGATATCTTTCTCGATGATGGCTGCAATGCTGTTGGATGTATTTTTTTCAGAATTGATCTCCATAACCAATTGTGTATAGAGTGTCGGCAGGGATGGAATTGATTTCAGGCTCATAAGCAAGGACATCCGCGAATTGTTGACTTTGTCCCGGACGGTCAGTAATCTGGTGATAACCTCTGAAATCGTATCCGCATCTGTGGGCTTGCTCAGGCAATAGTGGGCTAGATTTGCCGATTTGACAAACTTTTCATCATCTGATTCTCCGGAAAGCATAATACGAATAATGTCGGGATATTGCTGATTGACCCTCTCGATAAGTTCAACACCATCCATGCCCGGCATGCGTATATCTGTGACCACAACATCGCAAGGGTTATCTGAAATTGCTTCCAGTGCATCTATTGCACTACCAAAAAATTCCATTTCCCATTCATCCCTTTTGTGTCTAAGGGAGCGTTTCAAGCCTGACAATACTCTTCTGTCATCATCTACAAACAATACTCTAATTTTCATCTTCAACCTCAATGTTTTGAAGGATCGGTAATTTTATAATAAAAGTGGTCCCTTTCGAGGGCTCCGTCTCAAAGTAAATCTCGCCGTGTAATTTTTCTACAATCGTATTATGCGATATTGTTAATCCCTGTCCGGTACCTTTGCCAGGATCCTTGGTTGTAAAGAATGGGTCAAATACCCGATGTTGCAATTTTTTAGGGATGCCCGGGCCGTCGTCGGTAACTGATATTACGATTTGATCGTCAATGACCGAAGTCGTAATCGTAATCGTACCCTTTCCACCCTGTTTTATTCGTTGAGTTTCAGAAAGGGCTTGAGCGGCATTGGTGATCAGATTCAACAAGACTTGATTCAGTTCTCCGGGGAGACAGAGTGTTGAAGGCAGTTCTGCGCACAGATCCGTGATCATCTCGGCATAATATTTCCACTCATTTTTGGCAACGGCAATGGTTGTGGTAATACATCCGTTAATATCGGTCCTGGTCATTTCATTTATCCCCGGATGGGAAAATTCCTTCATCGCCCTGACGATGCGTGTGATATTCTCCACACCCTCGAGCGATTGCTGAATGGACTCAGGAATCTCAACTTTCAAAAATGAAATATCCATCTCGTCCTTACTCGTTTCAACGGAATTCAGAAATTGTGTGATCCTTTCAGGGTCTCCACTCGAGGGGAAATCTTCGTACTGCTCAATAATGTGGAGGATATCTGAAAAGCTGGAGTTTAAAAAACGAATATTATCACCGATGTACTGAATTGGTGTATTGATCTCGTGGGCTACTCCGGCTGCCAACTGACCAATGGATTCAAGTTTTTGAGCTTGTCTCAATTCCCTTTCCATTAGCAGCTTCTCACTGATATCTCTTTTAATAGCGATGAAGTTAACCAACTCTCCCTGTTCATTTTTAAGAGGAACGATGGTCATGTTATCAATATATTCACTGCCGTCTTTCCTGCGGTTGGTCAAGTTACCTGACCATGATTTTCCGGCCAAAATTGTCTTCCAAAGGATGTCGTAAATCTCGGGGTCGTTCTTACCACTCCTGAGAATACGTGGATTTTTTTTCTGGACCTCGTTAAACTTATATTGAGTTATGTTTTCGAAGCCTTTATTGACATATTCTATATTCCCGTCGACATCTGTAATGACAATTCCTTCTTTTATCTCATTAATTGCCATTGCCAGTTTGAGATGACGATCTTTTGATTCGACCTCTTCAGTAATGTCAATGATGATCCCCTGATAGCGTTTTACTTCTCCTTCTTTATTCAGAACAAGTGTGGTCCTGTCTTCGACCCATTTTATTTGACCTGATTTAGTACGGACCCGATATCTCATTTTTGTGGCCAATTTCTGACTGGAACCAATCTGGTTGAGTGCGGCCTCTTCAATTACCCTTTGCAGGTCGTCGGGGTGAATTAGATCTCCATATTTCATCTCATTCTTCAGAACTTCAGCTCTACTGTACTCAAACAAACTTGATACATTTTGCGACACATATTCAATAGGCCGACCTTCTTCATCCCGCCAGATAAAAGCAATGGCAGGACTGGCGTTAATGATCCCATTGGCTGTTTGCAATTTAGTGGTAATTATTTTGCGTTTTTTCTGTAATTCAATATTCTTCAATGCATAGGCAATGTCTGAACCAATTCCCCGGATTAATTCTACCTCTTCATTTGTGATTGGGTGATCTCTTGGAACTGAAATACAGATAACACCATAGCATTTTCCCGCATGATGGAGCCCAACTGTCATAGAAGATTTATCGTGATCCAATAATCTCATTGGACAGCCTTCACAGATTAAATCTAATTCGTCATGGATATAGACTTCTTTCTGTTCCATCGCTTTTAGCAGACAATTGCCAAAAATACCATTTCCCAACTGCACTTGAACATTCTGCTTATTTTTTAAAGTCCCTGCAAATTTGGCGGTCAAAAAATCATGATTGACATCTATGTGGATGGCAGTCACACAACAGTAATCACTCGTTTTGATGAGATTATCACAGGCCCCTTGCAGCAATTTACCCGGTTTTTTCTCGATGGTAATCAACCGGCTAATATTCAGTAAGGAATTCAGCAGGGAATTTAAATTACGTACTTCAACATCTTTTTGAATTTTGTAGTGTGCTATGGTCAATGCAGTACAGAGTTCATTTTCGGTAAAGGGTTTTATCAAATAACCATAGGCTAAGCGATGGTCGATCATGCCCAATAATTTCTCATCAGCATTGCCTGTCGTAAAAATAGTGGGGATAGCTATCTCTTCTGATATACGCG
Organism: uncultured bacterium; assembly: GCA_964543505.1. Taxonomy (GTDB): domain Bacteria; phylum Fidelibacterota; class Marinisomatia; order SCGC-AAA003-L08; family JACNLC01; genus JAADGM01. Next base: position 4,499 of record CAZIYQ010000198.1, read on the forward strand.
CTACAACTTCAATACCATCCATTTCCCCTCTCAAATTGATATCCATTAAAATAATATCAGGTTTTCCCCCGAGAGCAAGTTTGACAGCTGTATTGCAATCATATGCAACCCCTACAACTACATAACCAAAACCTGACACAATTCTTTTCAGATCTTCAGCGATAATGGCCTCGTCTTCGACGATCAACACGCTCGTGTTTTTCTTAGCTTCCATTGCATTATCATTTTGCTGTTGGTTATTCTTCATTTGAGGTTATCAGCTTTTCATAATTATTTACATTAGGAATTAATCTTTACAGTATTTCACTCCAGCTTTTGTCTGACCAACGCAACAAATCCTTCATGATCAGTAATTGGTTTGGTGATATAGTCGTCGGCCTGACATTCCCGTAGGAATTTTTCTCTGTCTCCACTCATTGCATGAGCGGTAGCGAGAATAATGGGCAGGTTTGATAGAACTGGATTACCCCTTAATAATTTCGTGATGGTGATACCATCCACTAATTTTCCCTCATAGGAACTTTTTGTCAGAGAGATGTCCATGATCACCAGATCGATATCCCCTCCTGAACAAAGATTTAGTATCTCCGGCACATCTTCAGAATGTGTCACTTTAAAACCACCTCTTTTTTCGAGTATTTTCCTGAAGATGATGATGTTTAAAGGATCGTCTTCAACTACGAGAATATGTGCCATTTTTAACTTTACTCCTTCCGGCTTAACTGTTTTCAGTGTACCAGTCTAATAATTCCTTTACAGTTTTCTCAATGGTGAGCCAATCGCCCTCTTTTGCAGCAGCTTCCAACATGCCTCCCATAATTGTCACATTATCAAAACCAAAAGATCCGCCGGTGCCCTTAATTTTATGACCTAATTGCTGCACCGTCTCTAAGTCCCGCTCCTCCAAGGCTTGCTGCAAACCAGATATCCGATTTTGCATCTCT
>CAZIYQ010000199.1:0-5362 GCA_964543505.1 uncultured bacterium
CATCATTTCAGTAATTTCCAAGGGTTCCCGCAGGACCATCTTAGCGGTGTCACGGCCGAAATAATCATCAATGTCACGATTGTTGATGATGATCTTCCCGGTTCCATTCACGAAACGGACACGGGCCACGGATCTTTTTCTGCGACCCAGGGCCTGGTGTGTATCAACTTTATTACGCATTCAGTTCCTTATATTTTTGGTTAGATATCGAGAGTTTTGGGCATTTGTGCAGAGTGCGGATGATCCGGACCGGCATAGACTTTCAGAGCCTTAAGGATCTGCCTGCCCAGTCTGTTGTGGGGTAACATCCCCCGTACAGAGTTCTGGATGATGCGTTCGGGATGTTTTGCCCTGAGTTGTTCAAGTGTGGTTGTTTTTCCACCGCCAGGGTAGCCAGAATGACTCCAATATATTTTTTCAGTCTCTTTATTATTTCCAGTGACAGCAATTTTGTCAGCATTGATTACTACGACAAAATCGCCCATATTCATATGGGGAGTAAAAAAAGGTTTTCTTTTCCCGCGCAGTACTTGTGCTACTTCACTTGATAGACGGCCTAAATTTTTACCTGCGGCATCCACAAGATACCAGTCTCTGGAAATTTCATTTGGTTTTATCGAAACAGTTTTCATCAAGTCCTTTGTTCTATTTTTCCTAAGGAATAAAGCCTGCAATATTATTCGGTTTCTGACTTTTGAGTCAAGTTATATTCATCTATTTCTTTGAAGCCGCAAAATATACCGTTGAACTTGTGTATAAGCATGACCTCTTGATACGATTATGGGTGAGGAAACCAATCTACCAATACATTTTTCCCTCAAACGTCTGCAGTAAAGAGGTTGTCACCCATGAGCGTTAGAACCACTTTCCCGGTAAATGATGTCCCCAGCAAGGGAGTATTGTGTGAACGGGAATAGATGTTTTCTCTTTTAAAAGTCCACTTCAGTTTTGGATCAACAACTACCAGATCAGCCAGGGCTCCCTTATCAAGAGTTTTGGCAGGCAAACCAAGTGCCCTTTGAGGATTTATGGAAAGCCATCTCAGTACATCATGAGTGCTGGACCCGGCAGAAGTCATCACCGTGTGCACCAACCCAAAAGCTGATTCAAGACCAATCATCCCACAGGGAGCGTTAATAAAATCCTTTTCTTTATCTTCAATAGTATGCGGGGCATGATCTGTTGCAATACAATCCAGAGTACCATTCTGCAACCCTTCGATCAAAGCCTCGCGGTCGGACTCTGACCGTAAGGGGGGGGCAACTTTTGTATTCGTGTCAAATTCATTTGCTGCAAGGTCTGTTAATCCCAAATGATGGGGACTCACCTCGGCGGTAACCCTAATACCCCGTGCTTTGAATTGCCCGATGAGTTCCACCGATTTTTGTGCGGATACATGCGGAATATGCAGCCTGCCGCCTGTAAACTCTGCCAGAGCCAGGTCTCTGTAAACCATGACAGATTCAGAAATATCAGGAATCCCCGAAAGACCCAGCCGCGTGGATACTCTGCCCTCATGAATTTGACCGCTTGAGCGAAGATCAATATCTTCTGCATGATTGATCACCGGGATTCCGTACATGGCACTGTATTCCAAGGCATAGCGCATCAGCAAGCCATTTCGCAATGGAAGCCCGTCATCCGAAACCGCTACAGCGCCTGCTTTGACCATCTCGCCAATCTCCGCCAAAGCCTTGCCGTTCTGCCCAACCGTTATAGCACCGATGGGGTGAATCTTGATCGGGAGGTTGGCCGCTTTTTCAATGATAAATCGTATGGATTCCGGAGTGTCCAGAACCGGATTCGTATTGGGCATGACACAGATTTCTGTAAAACCACCGGCGAGAGCAGCCATTGAGCCGGTCTCAAGAGTTTCCTTGTCTTCCCGACCGGGTTCTCTGAAGTGGGCGTGAATATCCGTAAATCCTGTTGTGATATAGTTTCCACTGCAATCAATTATCTTACAATTCTTTGGCTGATCAAATTGACCCACTGCCTCAATTCGACTATTTTTTATCAGGATGGACCCACTTATTATTTTGTCATTTAGGGGATCATAGATTTCCCCATTTGCAAGTAAAAGGCTCTCATTAATTTTTGATAAACTCATCCTGCTCTTCTTATTCATTAGGTCCTAGCAGGAGATAAAGAATGCTCATTCTCACTGCAACACCATTTAAAACCTGATCTAAAATGATAGCCTGTCCCCCGTCTGCTACAACGCTGTCGATCTCAACGCCTCTGTTCATTGGTCCGGGATGCATGATCACAATTTCCTTTTTGTGATTTCTCATGCGTTCGGCGGTAATCCCGAAAAAATCACGATACTCACGGACGGAGGGGATCAGCCCCACACCCATTCTTTCCCGCTGAATTCGCAGTATGTTAAGGGCATCTGCCCACTCGATAACTTCATCAATATTATGATTCACTGTAACCCCGAGATCACTCGCCCCTGCAGGAATTAAATGAGGTGGTCCGCAGAGCGTCACTTCAGCACCCATCGTCGTCAATCCGAAAATATTTGACAGCGCTACCCGGCTGTGCAGGATGTCTCCTACAATACCAATTTTTAGTCCCTCAAGACGGCCAAATTTCTGATGCAGACTCATCATATCCAACATTCCCTGTGTCGGATGCTCATGAGTACCATCTCCGGCATTGATGACGGTGGCCTCAACAAAACGAGTCAACTTTAAAACTGATCCCGGCGTTGGATGCCGCATGATAACCGCATCCATTTTCATTGAATGAATATTCTGTACCGTATCTTTTAAAGATTCACCTTTCGTCAGACTGGATGACGAAGCCGAAAAGTTGATGACATCCGCAGATAATCGTTTTTCCGCCAGTTCAAATGACATACGCGTTCGAGTGGAATTCTCAAAAAATAGATTCACAATATTTCGACCCGTCAGTGAAGGGACTTTTTTTATGGGCCGGTCAAGAACCTCCCTGAAGGTATAAGCCGTGTTGATGATCTTCTGCATATCACTTTTAGGGGCATTCTCAAGATCTAAAAAATGCGCTCTGCTCAAATTACCCATTATCTTTCTCCTCGGCATATTCCATGAGTAAAACTGCATCTTCGCCATCAACTTCATTCAGATGAACATGAATATGCTCCCTTAGAGAAGTGGGATAATTTTTCCCGACAAAATCTGCTTTGATGGGTAATTCCCGATGTCCGCGATCGACCAGAACACATAATTTAATGGAAGCCGGTCTGCCGAAAGTGAAGATCTCTTCCATCGCTGCCCTCACCGTGCGCCCCGTATAAAGGACATCATCCAACAGGAGGACATTGGTATCATCCAGCGGGAAAATAATATCCGTTGATTTTATCTCGGGTGAGCCCAAATGTGTCCTGAAATCATCTCTGTAAAAAGTAACCCCCACCATTCCCAGTGGTATATTGGCTCCACTGATCGATTCGATGAGTTTGTGGATCCTGCGGGCGATGAATTCTCCCCGTTTTCGAATTCCGATCATTACTAAATTATCCAGATCCGGATTATTTTCGATAATTTCATGAGAGAGTCTCGTCAGTGTCCGTTTCACATGGGGCTCTTCCATGAGTATTGATTTTATGGTTTTCATATTCTGCCTTTATTTGACTTGAGTCGATCCTGAAAACGAACAGGTTCGGGTTAAATAGCAAAGGTTAAGGAATAATCCAATATTTTGTGAGAGACGTGGGAAGGAGTGATTTGCATTCCTTTTCTGCCTCTCGTGCAGAATTAAAGGACTATGCCTTGGCAAAATTATAACTCTTTCCCATAGCCTTAAAACGAATATATCTACAAAATATTTCTGATCTCTTTACAATTATATTTCAGCGTTTTCGTCAGAATTATTGTCTAATTACAATTATTAAAAGCTCGTATTTTTCATACATGATCAAAATACTGGATCGCTATATTTTGAAGAATTATCTGAGCAAATTTTTTGCGTCCATGATTGCCTTCACGGTGACTTTCATGATCGTTGATGTGATAGATCACCTCGATAAATTTATCGACTCCTCGATGCCAAGGATTGAAATCTTCAGATATTATCTGTACACCTTTCCTTGGTTTATTAGCATAGGATTGCCGATGTCTTTTCTTCTCGCGGCTGTTTTCTCAATGGGGCTGCTGCAGAAACGCAATGAATTGACAGCCATTAAAGCTTCAGGGATCAGCATTCACAGGATTAGCATCCCCTTACTGATCATTGGAATCACAGCCAGTGGTCTGTCCTTTTATTTTGACAATCTTGTCGTTGCTCCTTCCCTCAACAAAAGAGCATATTTGGAAGAAACATTTTTCCAGAAGCGAAGCAGCCGTTGGTCCATAAAAAAGAAAGATATTTTCCGCCATGTTCGGAAGGACGAAATTCTGGGGATTAAGCGGTATGCCTATAAAACGAACACCGCTTATAATATCTCATTGCAAAAATATCAGAATGATGATATTATCTATCGGTTGGATGCCCCCACTATGAACTGGGATGAATCGTCAAATGCCTGGCGGATTCCCCGCTACCGCACCAGAACATGGGGGAAAAATGGACAGTTTAATTATACCTATACTGATTCGGATACTTTGTTGAAATTAAATTTCACTCCGGTGGATCTTACCTCAACATCGGTAAAGCCGGAGGAGATGAATTACTGGGAACTGGCCGGATTTGTTAAAAAATTAAAACAAAACGGTATAAAGGATCCCCGCTGGGAAGTCAATCTTCATTACAAAACAGCCTTTGCCTGCAGCAGTTTACTGATGATCTTATTTGGTCTGTCACTTTCCATCGGCAAACCTCGCAGTAATCTTGCAGTTGGAATGGGGATCAGTATTTTTGTGATATTCTTGTATTATGGAGCACTTAAATTCGGGCAGACACTGGGTTACAAGGAGGTAATTTCGCCCTTCATGGCCACCTGGTCCAGCAATTTAATATTCCTGCTTGCAGGCTCATATCTGTTTTTTAAAACACGAACCTAATCTGACAAAACAACTATCCCTCATTCAGAACCCCGGATAATCTCCCCTAATCCTACGATTCGGTTACGAATACGGGAGTTTTCAACAATACTATCTTGCAGCATGATAACATTATCCAGAATTGAGTTTTCGACCCTGCAGCCCGATGAGATATGACTGGTTTTTAGTTGAGAGTGGTTGACAAAGGCATCAGCAGCAACCCAATTTGCTTTGGCTGCTTCGAAAAGAGTTTTATTGGTCTGCAGGATCGTCTCGGGCAGACCGCAATCCAGCCAGCCTGATATTTTCTGGCAAGTAAAAACCTCGCCAAGCTTCAGCATCTGCTGCAACCCGTCCGTAAGCTGATACTCATTTTTGGTCATGATCTTGTTGCTAAT
>CAZIYQ010000200.1:0-5350 GCA_964543505.1 uncultured bacterium
CAAAGGGATGTTAACATTGCCCTGATGAATGAGTTGTCCATTATTTTTAATCGAATGGGCATCAACACCTATGATGTGCTCGAAGCTGCCGGGACAAAATGGAATTTTTTAAAATTTGCTCCCGGGTTAGTGGGAGGACATTGCATTGGTGTCGATCCCTATTATCTGGATTATAAAGCGCGTGAATACAAATATCACACGCAAATCATTAGAGCGGGGCGCTATATCAATGATTCAATTGGCCTGTTTATTTCTAAGCAGATTGTAAAACACCTCACGGGTTTTGGTAAAACAATCCTCGGACTGAAAGCGCTGGTAATGGGGATCACATTTAAAGAAAATGTGAGCGATGTGAGAAACTCGAAAGTCGTAGACGTCGTCAATGAACTGAAATCATACGGCATGAGTGTGGATGTTGTAGATCCGCTGGCTTCCCCCGAGGAGGTCAAACGGGAATATGATATTACGCTAAAGCAGGATATCGGGAATCATTATGACACAATTATTGTTGCCGTGTCCCACAAGGAATACTGTGGGTTTGACGAAGCCTTTTTCGAGAATATTGCGACGGAGAACGCCCTATTTGTGGATATCAAAGGCATCTACCGTGGCCGCATCCGCAAACTGAAATATTGGTCCCTCTAGCCCTGCTGCATGAACAAACTATAGCTCTCCCCTCCGAGGATCTCACGCATTTCCTGATGAATTTTGCCATTGGTGGCCAGTACTGTGGAGCCGTCAAAGGGCAGATCAGCTCCGCTCCAGCTTGATGTTTTACCTCCGGCCTCACGCAGGATCAAATCTCCTGCACAGATATCCCAGGGTTTAAGATTGAATTCATAAAAACCGTCCATCACTCCCTGGGCCACAAAACAAAAATCCAACGCCGCTGCACCCAGACGACGCATCCCCTGAACCCGATTGTGAAAATCATGGAAGAGCTCAAAACTTTTATGGAATTTTGCATCGTGAGCATAGGGGAAGCCGGTGACGAGGATACTGTCAATCAGATTTTTATTACCACTAACTGATATTGAAGCATCATTACAGCAGGCACCGCCCCTTTTAACGGCGTGATAGCAGTCTCGGGTTGCCGGATTGTAAATCGCTCCACATTGGGTTTCGCCTGCAATCTGCAGGCCCACGGAGACAGCAAAAACGGGGAGGCCGTGGACAAAGTTGGTGGTACCGTCGAGTGGATCGATGACCCAACAGTAATCTGAAGCTCGTTCCTCGGGAATTCCTTCCTCGGCTAGAACAGCATGGTCAGGATAGCAGTGTTTTATTTCGGAAACGATGTACTGCTGTGAGGCAAGATCAGCATCGGTGACCAGGTCAACACGGCTGCTCTTGTACCCGACAGAATTGAGCTTTCCCCTGTAATCCAGTAACAACTCCCCGGCCTTTTTAACAAGGTCAACGGTGAACTCACTGAATTCTTCAATAGAGGGCATTATTTATAGGGGATCTGCTCCTGTGAAAAATAATCTTTCGTCATTTTTTTCAGTGCTGTTGACAGCAAAATTACAGAGAGCAGATTCGGGAAAGTCATAAATCCAAGCGCTGCGTCTCCAAACGCCCAAACGGCTTCAAGCTGTGCAATTCCACCGATAAAAACGAAGAGCACATAGATCCATTTATAGGGTAGGATGGCTTTGGCCCCAAACAAGTAATTAGCTGAACGATCACCGTAATAAGACCAGCTGATGGCGGTGGAAATTGCAAATAACAGGACCGAAATGGTTACAATTTTATCGCCGTAGGCAAAGAGCCAGCTGAGACCTTCCTTAAACGCAAAAGAGGTTAGCAGACTGCTGTTGTAGAGATCTCCTGCGAAAGAGGGGTCAATCCGCTCAATATAAAATTGGGTATGGTACCACGCATTGGTAGAGAGAATGACCAGTCCTGTAAGAGTGCAAATGATGATGGTGTCAATATAGGGACCCAGCATGGCCACGGTGCCTTCGCGGATGGGATATTTGGTTTTTGCTGTGGAGTGAGCAATGGCGGCACTGCCCTGACCGGCTTCGTTGGAATAGAGTCCGCGTTTGATTCCCCACATCATCGTGTTCAGCATTACGATGAAAACACCTCCGGTCGCCCCGGCAATTTTGGCCGGTGGATTGAAAGCCATGGAAAAGATCAATGAGAAACTATGGGCGATCTGTGGTAGATGTGACAGCACGATCAGCATTGAAGCAAATACATAAATAATCCCCATGATAGGTGCCAGGTATCCGGTGACACGACCGATTCTGCGGATGCCGCCGATAATCACCAATGCGACGATACCCGCCATGGCGAGTCCGTTGATCACCTGCATCACCGAGACATTGAAACCAGACCAGATCACATGTTTGAGGGTCAGGAAATGTTGTGTGCCTACCAGTTGCGCTATTTCTGAGTAAATCTGATCAGACACAGTAAATGATTGAATGGCATTGCCGGTAGCAAAAGAACAGATGATAGCAAGAGCAGCAAAGGTGACCGCCAGCCAGCGCCAGCGCATACCGATTCCATGTTCAATAGTGTACATGGGGCCGCCTGCGGTATGGCCATCTTTGTCAATTTCGCGATACTTGAGAGAGAGGGTGCATTCGGCAAATTTCAATGTCGTCCCGAAAAAAGCAGTAACCCACATCCAGAACAGGGCCCCGGGTCCGCCATAATAAACGGCCGTTGCCACTCCGGCAATATTGCCAATGCCCACCGTTGCAGACAGTGCTGTTGTCAGTGCTCTGAAATGATTCAAATCCCCCTCGTCATTGGGATTGTCATATTTTCCCATTGTGACCTTTATGCCGTGTACGAGATAGCGGAGTTGGGGAAACCCGAGTTTGATGGTGATAAAGATCCCAGTACCAACCAGCGCAATGATCATTATAGGTACGGACCCTAGAGGCAGTTTTTCTGTTGGGAATGTTTCAAAAAAATTGAAATTTCCCGGGAAGGACCAGACTGCATCAAAGAAAGATCCCCCAAAAATGATGAGAATCAGAAAAATTACAGAAAAGGCAACGATTCCAGCGGTTGATTTCTTCATAGGTCTCCGGCTTTTATAGTTAAATGGAATATGGCAGTCAGCTGGGTTTTAAAACAGCATTCCCACAATTTTATCGATATCAATCAATCCGACTCTCTGCAGGATGACAATGAATACGGCGATGGGAGCGACATAGCGCAGGAAAATCAACCACAAGCGGTAGAGCCATTCGGCCGTCCAGCTGCCGCCGGCCATATATTCTGATCGTCGCAGATCAGGATTCATTTTCCAGCCAACAAAGAGGGAGATGAACATGCCGCCCAGGGGTAGCATCCAGTTGCTGGCGAGATAGTCAAAAGTATCAAAAAAATTCTTGCCATACATGGTCTCCCATTGGGGGAAGAGGGCACCGGACCCGGACAGAGCACTGGGGATGCCGAACAGAAATATAATTCCACCGGTGATGAGAGTGGCTTTATGACGGCTCCATTTTTTTTCATCGATGAAATAGGATGTGACCACCTCGAGTAGAGAAACCGCTGAGGAGAGTGCGGCAAAAACCAACAGCAGGAAAAAGACAAATGAGAGCAGCATTCCTGCAGAACCGATCTTACCAAAGATGATGGGCAATGTTTTAAAGGCCAGTCCAGGTCCTGCCTGGGGGGAAAACCCGTAACTGAAAATAATGGGGAACATGACCATACATGCCAGCAGGGCGACAAAAGTATCCAGCACGCTGATGATGATAGAAGCCTTGGGAATATCGGTATCTTTCTCGAGATAACTGCCATAGGTCAGCATGGCACCCATCCCCAGACTCAAGGTGAAAAAAGCATGCCCCAGGGCCTCCAGAACACCGGAGGCTTTCAATTTGTCGAGATGGGGATAAAATACGAAATGAACAGCATCCTTCCAGCCTCCGAGAAATACGGAACCAATAGCCAACAGGATGAAGATCAGGATCAATGCGGGCATTAGAATTTTATTCCATTTTTCGATGCCGCCCTTGATACCGCCGATGACGACCCCCACCGTTATGGCCATGAAGACACCATGCCAGAAAACATTCATCCCGCTCGAAGAATACAGCATACCGAAGACGGCCCCAATCTCTTCGGGAGTTTTCCCTGCAAAGAAATTCGTCAGTGACATGAAAGTATAATTGAGAGCCCAGCCCGCAACAACACTGTAATAGGACAAAATGATGAAGCCCACTAGAACGCCCATCCAGCCGACAACTTTCCAGTTGCTGTCTTCACCGGTCAGTGTCGTAAAAGCCCCTACAGGAGATTTTTGTGCAGAGCGGCCGATGACGATTTCCGCCATCATGATAGGAATGCCCACAATAGCGATGCAGACCAAGTAAATCAGCACAAAGAGACCGCCTCCGTTTTCTCCGGTGATGTAGGGGAACTTCCAGATATTTCCAAGACCCACTGCAGACCCTGCTGCGGCGATGATGAAACCTAATTTACTGCCCCAATGCTCTCTTATTTTTGCCATAGTGATATCTCTTACGTTTTTATTTATGGATGAATCTGGTTAATAAACTTTATTCAACATATATATTTGTGTGAAATTATTGATGCAAATGTAAGAATACGTCACTGTTTCGACAAAACGAAAATAACAATCCACTTTTGCAATCCCTGCGGCCTGATTTGTGCCTTGCTCGGAATTATCAAATTCATGAAATAACATAAAACTCCAGGCTTGGTATCGTTTTGAGAATTCCTGTAAATTTGCGCCCGCGAAAGCAACCGGTCTAGCTTCAGTTGATTGGCATTTCGGCTACCGCCGCGCACGTTGGGCCCTTAGCTCAGTTGGTTAGAGCAGCGGACTCATAATCCGTTGGTCCGGGGTTCAAGTCCCTGAGGGCCCACAAAATATACTCCTGATAATACAATGTGTTATCGGGAGTTTATTATTAGATTTGAAAATTATCAAAAACGTCTCAAAAGGCCAAATATGGTCAAATATGGTCATGTTATGGCACCAAAACGGCACCATTTTGGCACCTCTTAAGAAAATCTCTGGTGAGCGGTCAGCGTATAAAGTATTTTGGAATTATTAAGTTATAAACATAAGCGCATATATTACTATAATAATGTTGCATAAGTTTTTAAGCGAAACACTATTGGGTTAGGTAACCTTTTTTCATTGTAGTGCCACACTTGCTTCCTAAATCTTGACACAAGCTCCCCTAGACCACCAAGCGCTGAAAAACCATATACCTTTGGCTTGATCCATTTCCAGAATATTTCGACGGGATTGTATTCTGGTGAATAAGGAGGTAAATAAAATAATTGGATATTCCTGACTCTGTTGATTTAGTCATCCGATCTGCATTAACTATTTGAATAGTTA
>CAZIYQ010000201.1:0-5340 GCA_964543505.1 uncultured bacterium
CTTACTTGCTGGCGGTGACGCCTTGGGGAGCATACTTCGGGCATGACGCCTTTGATATTCAGTCAGGAACAGGTGTTGTGAATAATTTACTGATGTTTAACAAAACCCAGAAGTCCGTGATCCGCGGACCTTTCATTCCTACCCCTGATCCTATAGCAGCAACTTCAAAACATTTGATTGAATTCGGTCAAAAACTTACTAGTTTTGAGGATACGCCTACGCTTTTCAAACTCATGAGTTTGTTGTACACCGCTCTGAAGCGTTAGTGTTTACGTCTAAATTTTTGGTTCTGGATTTCGGTTGGACTAAAATACGAATCTATCAATAAACACTTCTGGTATTGCTCCGTAAAAAAATAAAAGTCGCTTATTTTACAAATCTGAAATTGTTACGGATTTCGCCAAGTTTTATATTAACACCATCCTCTAATAGGCTTTAAATTTCAGCCCTGTTATCAGGAGAAATCATGGGCTTTGGCCTTTGATTTGAACAACTCAACGATGTATCAGTTGCCCTTCCTCCCTGAATGTTTCTATTGGAAGGTGACTAAAAACAGAATAGGGAACCCGGATTAATGAAACATATTCGGATAAAAAAAGGACATGATCTGCGAATTGCCGGCAAACCTGAGAAAGTGATTCGGTCTTTGGCAGCTCCGCAGCAGTTGAAAATTGAACCTCTCAATTTCCCCGGCATCAAAGCAAAACTTCTTGTGAAGGAGGGCGATGTCGTCAAACTCGGCTCGCCACTTTTTTTTGATAAATTGCATCCCCCCGTGAAATTCACCGCACCTGGTGGAGGTAAAATAAGTGGGATTCGCTTCGGTGATCGACATAGGATCGAAGAGATCATTCTTGATCTATCGGCCGAAGAAGGTGCTGTCGATTTTGGTGCTCATGACAGTAACGCCATCAGTAATCTGTCTGCATCAGATATTAAAGAAAATTTACTCGAGTCAGGGCTCTGGCCTGTTCTGCGGCAGAGACCATTCTCAAAAATTGCGGATCCGGCAACCGAGCCAAAAGCAATTTTCATCTCGGCCAAACGCACAGCTCCCTTTGCCCCCGACATCGAATTTCTCCTCACCAAAAATAGTGCTGGTTTCCAGACCGGACTTGATATCCTTGCAAAGCTCACGCCAGGTAAAGTAAATCTGGTGATTCCCGAAAACTCTAATTCGGTCAGCCTGACCGAAGCCCGCAATGTGGAACTGTACTCAATCTCCGGTCCCCATCCTGCAGGCAATGTAGGCATACAAATCCATCATATCAATCCAATAAAAGCGGGTGATATCGTTTGGTATTTGGATGTGCAGGAAGTGATGGCCATCGGTCAATTGTTCAGCAGCGGGAAATTACCGGTAGAAAAGATCATCTGTGCAGGCGGATCTTCCCTGGCAAAACAACACTACCTGAAAATCCGCCGGGGGATGCTGTTAAAAGACATCCTAAAAGACAACCCAATCTCTGGTGAAGCCAGGATCATATCGGGCGATGTTCTCACCGGCAAGGCAGTTGGTCTTGAGAACAGTCTTGGGTTTTATGATGAGATCGTATCGGTGATTCCCGAAGGCCGGAAACGTCAGTTCCTGGGATGGCTAAAACCCGGTTGGGATACCTATTCCCTGTCCAATACGTTTTTTTCCAGACTGCGCCCTCAAAAAGATGCCGTGCTTACAACGAATCGCAACGGCGGTGTCAGAGCCATTGTGCCTTTTGGGAATTGGGAATCGGTCCTGCCCATGGATATACTCCCTAACTATCTTGTAAAAAGCACTCTGGCTCGAGATATTGATGATATGGAAAAATTGGGGATTTATGAATGCGATCCGGAGGATTTCGCCCTCTGTGCTTTTGCCTGTACGTCCAAACAGGAAGTCTCACGGATCATTGAAGAAGGTCTTGAATTCATAGAGGCAGAGGGTTAAGATGAGAAAATTTTTAAATAATTTAGAAAGGCATTTCAGTGGTGATGGCAAATTAAAAAAATTCTATGCCATTTATGAAATGGTGGATCATTTCCTGTACACGGGAAACGAGGTGACAGATCGTGGACCGCATGTTCGCGATGGCGTTGATTTAAAGAGAGCGATGGTAGTGGTTGTGATAGCCCTCTTGCCAGCCCTTTTTTTTGGTATCTTTAATGTTGGGTATCAGCAGGATGCTGCCAGGAGTATCACCGCAAATTTTATAGTAGGATTGCGCTATGTTATTCCCATCATCATTGTCTCGTATGCCGTCGGGGGATTCTGGGAAGTCCTTTTCGCCATCGTTCGAAAACACGAAGTGAACGAGGGTTTTCTCGTTACGGGGCTGCTAATCCCGATGATCGTTCCGCCCACTATTCCACTATGGATGGTTGCTGTTGCAACCAGTTTTGGTGTGGTCATTGGCAAAGAAATTTTCGGTGGTACCGGATTCAATATATTTAATCCGGCTCTCGTCGCCAGAGCTTTCCTGTTTTTTGCTTATCCCGCAGCCATATCCGGCGATAAAGTCTGGGCGGTCGATGGGATATCCAAGGCCACACCGCTTGCAGTAGCCGCCGCCACGGCAGGACCTGTAGACACAGTCGCGAATTCCGGTATTCCCTTTATGGATTTCTTTTTCCAATTGACCAATTTGGTGAAACATATCTCCGCTGCTTTTCCAGATACTGTACGTCAACTCACTGCAGCCGGATATACCTGGTCGGATTTATTTCTGGGATTCATCCCCGGCTCAATTGGAGAAACCTCCACGCTGGCCATATTGGTTGGGGCTCTGGTCCTGCTGGTAACAAAAATTGCAAACTGGCGTATTATGGCGAGCGGGTTGTTGGGCATGATATTCATGTCGGTGATCCTAAATATTGCCTCCTTTGGAAGTACTAATCCTATGCTGACCGTAACCCCAATGTACCATTTTGTGATGGGAGGATACGCCTTTGGTTTGGTCTTCATGGCAACCGATCCTGTGTCCAGTGCTCAGACGAACAGGGGGCGCTGGTTCTACGGTCTGCTGATTGGCATCCTCGTTGTATTGATCCGGTCGGTCAATCCGGCTTTTCCGGAAGGAATGATGCTGGTCATCCTGTTGGGGAATGCTTTTGCTCCTTTAATCGATTACGGGGTTCTTCAGCGTCATATCAAGAGGAGGCAAAAAAGATATGTACAGTAACGCCTACACTTACAAATTTATTACGATTCTTACCGGTATTGCCGCATTGCTCCTGTCCGTGGCGGCCACAGGGTTGAAAGACAGGCAGGACTTTAATAGAAAAATCGAACGAGAGAAAAATGTTCTGATTTCAGTCAGTATTTATGAAGATGGACTGAGTCCTGCTGATATTGAAAAACGCTACAATGATAATATTCGCACTGAATATGTGACTGACGAAGGGAAACTGACTCACGACCCGCAATCACTTGGTATTTTTGTTTACGGCACGGATGATAATCCAAAAGGCTTTGTTCTTCCTGTATCAGGGAAGGGTCTCTGGTCAACGATATATGGGTTTTTAGCGCTGGAGCCGGACTTAAACACCATCGCCGGTATCACCTTTTATGAACATGGCGAAACACCCGGACTTGGCGGAGAGATCGAAAAGGAATGGTTTACCTCCCAGTTTAAGGGGAAGAAGATATATGATAATTCCGGAATCCTAACGTCAATCCATATTGCCAAAGGGAAGGCGCTGCAATCTGATGAACATACAGTTGATGGGATCAGCGGGGCAACGCTAACGGGCAAGGGTGTTACGGCATTCTTAAAATCGAACTTGTCAGACTATGAGAATTTTTTCAAAGCAAACCGATGACTTCTGTCATTCGTTGAACAATTCAGGAATAGAGGAACTTTATGGCTGATAAAAACCTGCAAATTTTTACAGATCCCTTAAGCCGGGACAATCCGATAACAAAACAGATTCTGGGCATCTGCTCTGCACTGGCAGTAACCGTGAAAATGGATACCGCCGTGGTGATGGCGTTGTCGCTGACCTTCGTAGTGACCTTTTCAAATATTATAATTTCACTTATAAGGGATTTAATTCCGCCGAGAGTGCGAATCATCGTCTTCCTCACGATCATAGCCTCACTGGTGATTTTGGCCGATCAGATCCTAAAAGCCTTTCTGTTCAACATCAGCAAACAGCTCTCGGTATTTGTAGGATTGATCATCACCAACTGTATTGTCATGGGCAGGGCAGAAGCCTTTGCCAGTAAAAATAATGTCAAAGCCTCTGCTCTTGACGGCCTCGGGAATGGTTTTGGTTATGGGATCATCCTGATCATTGTGGCAGCCATTCGAGAACTTCTCGGCAGTGGGACCATGATGGGAATCCACATTGTGCCCCAGTCATTTTATCTGCATGGTTACGAGAATATGGGCTTGATGCTGCTGGCACCCGGCGCTTTCATCGTCTTGGGTCTGCTGATCTGGGCACAGCGAACCTTCATCGGCTATACGGAGGATTAAAATGGAAGTATTATCACATTATCTCGGTCTTGCCACCCAGAATATTTTCATACAGAACATACTCCTGTCATCCTTTTTGGGGATGTGCTCCTTCTTGGCTATTTCAAAAAAAGTCGATACCTCTTTTGGTTTGGGTATTGCAGTGGTTTTTGTCAATGGCATCACCGTCCCCACAAATTGGCTCATCCAAAAATATTTATTGGATCCGGGTGCACTTTCATGGACCGGGATTGACGCTCTGAAAGATGCAGATTTAGGCTTTTTAACTTTTATTACGTTCATTGCCACCATCGCTGCCATGGTTCAACTGGTTGAGATGGCTTTGGATAAATTCAGTCCCAAACTCTACCAGGCCCTGGGTATTTTCCTGCCACTCATCGCTGTGAATTGCGCCATCCTGGGGTCGTCACTTTTCATGGTCGAAAGATCATATAATTTTACCGAATCTATTGTTTACGGCTTAAGTGCGGGTTTTGGCTGGTTTCTTGCTATCGTGACCATGGCCGCCATCCGCTATAAACTGCGTTACAATAATGTCCCGGGTGGACTGAAGGGTCTTGGGATTGCTATGATCCTCACAGGGTTGATCTCGATGGCCTATATGTCTTTTTCAGGAATTAATCTTTAAAGGAACCCCATGATCGTTACTATTGCCAGCGCCGTAGTCTTTGTTGTTATCATCTTGATCTTGGTCTTTATGCTGAACCTGGCAGAAAAAAAGCTGCTGCCTCAGGGTGAGGTAAAAATCCTTATTAATGACGATGATGAGAAGTCGCCAACGGTGAAACCCGGAAGCACTCTCTTGAACACACTCTCGAATGAAAATATTTTTATTCCTTCGGCCTGTGGTGGTGGCGGAACCTGCGGGCTCTGTAAAGTTCAG
>CAZIYQ010000202.1:0-5333 GCA_964543505.1 uncultured bacterium
TTATCTCAATACTGCCGATTGAAGAGGGGACATAGAAATTTGCAATGAATGTATGTCTGAATTCAGCTGTCAAATCTGCATCACTGTTGAATGAATGATCCTAATAAATCAGAAAATAATCCGCATCAGCACCCTCCCAGCGTTTGAACTTTCGATCGGTCGATGAATATTCTATCACACCTCTTACAGTTCTAAAATCCCAGCTTATATTTGGTATAACAGTTGCATCATTCCCGGAGGAGATATCTTCAGACCATCCCGACTAAGCATTTCGTTTTTCTCGAAAATTTCCGCCAATATTATTTCCATTGTAATCATTTGTAATTGTGATATCATATTGAACATTGAAATCTGAATATTCTGTTACCTGACCGTCGCGCTCAAATATAACCAGTGAATATTGATCAATCTCAATTCCATTTGGAATATCTTCCCGTGTTTTGATTGCTATCAAACCGTTATTATAGGATTTGTACTCGATGTTGTAACTATCGCCTGCAGACGGGGTATTTCTGAATACATATAATTTTTCTCCGTCTGAAAGCACGAAGTTGATTTTAATGCTTGACGTATTTTAAAATTGCATATTCAAAATTTTCACCGTCAACATCCTGCTCGTTTAGTGCTGACATTATACCTGTAACTACATAGCCTTTATTTTGGATTACTCGAGACATAATAAAATGGAAAAGTATTTCCGAATCAATGAATTGGCTATATGAGGTAGCACCCCAGTTTGATGGGTGTGTAGTGAGCCAATTGGTATCATAATTTACCAGCTCATTGTAGAAATCATCCTTAAATGAATAACAATCACCACTATGCATGAATGAGTATGTTGTGTTATTCCATTCAAAAGTAAATTGGGGGTGTACCGTATTATACGCGGCGGCTACTATTACGATAATGCCGGCCTCCTGCGTTGTTCTCATCGGGGCTACGGCTACCTCCCGAACAACACGAACAACAACATAGGTTTCCGTATTTCCAATACTATTGTGCCGGAGTTTTATCGGTTCCGACTGATTAAAAGTGAGCAAATTAGCCCAGATCTGTTGCTGCTTGAAAAGGCGAAGATGACTCTGCCAATCGGTGAGTAGCAGGGGTGAAAGCTGATTGGCAGAATTTCGCAGGGATCAGGCTATCCGGCAGTGGCCGGATGAACGAAGTTCATTTTACTATTTTACCCTGTGGAATGCGAAGAACGAGCAAATTTCACAGGGGTCTGACCTCACCCTAACCCTCTCCTCAACAGGAGAGGGGACCATCCTGTTGGTTGCCGTTCCCTTGCCAAGGGAGAGCCAGAGGGGGTCTGGGTTGGAATCCACCCCGTAACCCGTAATTTTAATTGTGGATATGTGCAGCCACATCCCAGAAACCTTTTAAACGGTTTTTTCAGCTTCACTCTTGATAAACCCACGGATGAATCCGTGGGCTACTTATCCTCCAACTGATATTCTCGTAGCGACACCCCCAATGCTCGTAAACTCGCAGAGGCAGGTTGTCGCTGCATTCCAAAGAACAGCATCCTCGAAGGGTTGAACAATCCGCGAAATCCGTGTCATCTGTGAGAATCTGTGATTCTGACAAAGGAGAAAAACAATCCCGGAGGGGTTGAATATGAATAGAAAACAGATCATCGCCATCCGCAATCCTGAAGGGGTTGAACATAAGGATTCCGTAGCAACCGTAACCCGTAATTTTAATTGTGGGCGACAGCCTGACCAACGACTGTGATGAACTGCTGACTCCGGGCGATACGCCGGCTGATTGATAAAACCAGTGTGCAGATGGTTTGATATCACGAATCTTGAACCGTTTAACTGAAAAAATTACTCTTACTTTGATACTCTGCCCTAATTGGCTCATCAGAGACCTTCATTTCAGTAACATAATTTTTTTCGATTGCACTCCGGCGGAACTTTCCAGCCGTGCCCAATAGATACCGCTGGGCAGATTCCTGCTATACCAGCGGACCAGGCCGGGTCCTGCATTCTGCACTCCCTGCAGAAGGGTTGCCACGGTTCTTCCCCTAATGTCGAGAATCTGCAGGGTCACTTTACTGCGGGCAGACAGATCATACCCGATGAATGTACTTGAGTTAAAAGGATTGGGATAGGCTCCTTGCAGCTGTGCCACATCGGGAACCAGCCCTGCTAGCTCATCAAGCGACAGATTGGGTGTGATCAGCAGCAGTGCGGTCGCAAAGGCATCCAGGGTAAGCGGAATCTCCCAGCCCGAGAATCCGCCGTTTTCATCTATCAGGACCGTCCCCAATTGTGTCCCGGTCAGCAGATCCGAAATGAAATATTCGCCGGCAGGCAGCTGAGAAGCCGCAAGGGAAATTGCCGGTTGGTCTAGTGTAAAGATGTGCAAATTGAACAGAGCCACGATCATTTCATCCGCTGTACTCCGGGCATAAGAGAGCAGATTATACTGACCTGATGTGATTTCCGAATAATCTCCAACGCTCAGGGCTGGGAAATTGTTGCGGGCTTTGATCAGTCCCCGGTACCAGTTCCACAGCGATGCCGGGTCAGCCTGTTGGGTCTCCACGTTGTGAGTTGCATAACCAGCATCCACCGGGAACCAGCTGCTGCCGGTAGTGAATCCTGCATTTTCAGCAGATGTCCACTGCATGGGACTGCGGTTGGTGCCGTCCCCGTTTGAGCCGGTCATGCCGATCTCTTCCCCATAGTAGAGGAAAGGGATACCCGGCAGGGTCAGATAAATGGCAGCAGCCTGCTTCATTTGCGCAGTGCTTTCATTCAGCACTCCGAAAATGCGTTCCTGGTCGTGATTTGAGAGAAAAGGGGCAAATTGATAGACCGGATAGGCATCCAATACTTCACTGATCCGGTCTCTGATGGGAGCGGGTTGATGTGTCAAAACACCGCTGCCAATGGCATCGGACAGTTCGAATTCAAAACAAAAATCGATCCCCGTACTGTCCACATAGGTGGCCACATTCTCTGTGGAAGACCAGACCTCGCCCACGGTCATGGCATCCGGTGAGATGGCTTTGTAATAATTTCGGAAAGTCCTCAGAAAATCATAAGTCTCAGGGACATTGTTCAATTGCTGGCCATCCTCAAACAAATACTGAATGGCATCCAGACGGAATCCGTCCACATGGAGGGTATCCAGCCAGAAACGGGAGATGTCCAGCATCTCATCCTGCACCGCCTGAGTGGCATAGTTGAGGTCCGGCATGCCGGACCAGAAAAGACCGTAGTAAAAATAGCCGTTGGCAGTGTGCCAGACGGGCTGCCCCCAAGGTCCCAGATATCCGGGATATTCATTTTCCCAGCGAAACCAGTCCCGGTAGGGAGAGTTGACATCCTGCTCGGCAGCCTGGAACCATGGATGCTGATTTGAGCAGTGGTTCATGACATAGTCGATGATGATGCGGATACCCCTGGCGTGGCAGGCTTCCACGAGCTCGCTTAAAGTGGCAAGAGAACCATAGTCCTGGTTGATGTCCCGGTAATCGGTGGCATCGTAGCCGTGAGTACTGGGTGAGGGCTCGATGGGCATGAGCCAGATACCTGTTATGCCCAAGTCGGTATTGGTAGCCGGATCATCATCGTTGAGATAATCGAGTTTATCGATGATGCCCTGCAGATCGCCCGTGCCGTCTCCGTCGCTGTCATAAAAACTTCTCACAAAAATTTCGTAAAATACGGTCTGATTCCACCAGGGGAGATCCTGGGCCGGTGCAAAATGCAGCAGCAAACAGCCGCATACGGTCAAGAGAATAGATCTGGTCATAAATTGATTCCGATAAGGTTCATTGACTATTTCAATGGGGATATTTTCATTACGAGCTTCCAGTCAAATATAAGGCTTTTTTCAGATTGTTTCCTCCTGTGCTGGGATAGCAAAATGTTCCCGCTGGGCCGCAGAAGAGTTTCCGCACAGCAACCTGCAATAATTTCTTTCGGTGCAGATAGCCAGATACTTAGATTTGGCCCGCAGACCGGAGCGTCGTTTCAATTATCACGAAGGGCGGAGGATCACCGGTAAAAAATGAGTTTATTCAACAGGGTATTATGATTTTACAAACACTGGATTGGTCTATCATAACGGCATTTTTCATCATTTCACTGGGCATTGGGATCCTGGTCTCCCGTCGTGCCGGCGAGAATTCGGCTGAATATTTTTTATCCGGGCGGAATATGCCCTGGTGGATCCTGGGTATCTCCATGGTTGCAACAACGTTTTCTGCAGACACGCCGAATCTGGTAACGGATATCGTCAGACAGAACGGCATCGCCGGCAACTGGGTGTGGTGGGCCTTTTTGATCACCGGCATGCTGACCGTTTTTGTTTATGCCCGGCTCTGGCGCCGTTCCGGAGTCCTCACGGATCTGGAATTTTACGAAATTCGTTACAGTGGGAAACCGGCCGCCTTTCTGCGGGGCTTTCGGGCCATCTATCTGGGGCTCTTCTTCAATGTGCTGATCATGGCCTCCGTCTCACTGGCACTGATCAAGATCGGCGGCGTGTTGTTGGACTGGTCGCCGGGACGAACCTTGATCATTATCTCAATTATTACGGTTATCTACAGTGCTCTCGGGGGACTCCGGGGTGTGCTGATCACCGACCTCGTACAATTCATCATCGCCATGACAGGCGCTGTAGGAGCGGCCATCATTGCCGTACGGCTCCCGCAGGTGGGTGGTCTCTCCGGATTGTTGACCAATGAACATGTCATCGGCAAACTGAATTTTCTGCCGGATTTTTCGGATTCCAGTGCCGTGATCACACTGCTGGTGCTTCCCCTGGCAGTACAGTGGTGGAGTGTCTGGTATCCCGGCGCCGAGCCGGGTGGTGGTGGCTACATAGCCCAGCGGATGTTGTCAGCAAAGAATGAAGATCATGCAGTGAGAGCCACGCTGTTTTTCAACGCTGCTCATTATGCTCTGCGCCCCTGGCCCTGGATCATCGTCGCCTTGGCATCGCTGATCGTTTTTCCGGATATTGCCTCGCTGCAGCAGGCCTTCCCCAATGTGGACCCCGGAGTTGTAAGGCATGATATGGCTTATCCTGCAATGCTCACCTTTTTACCACACGGCTTACTGGGAGTGGTGGTGGCCTCCCTGTTTGCAGCTTTCATGTCCACCATATCGACACATCTGAACTGGGGGGCTTCCTATCTTGTAAATGATTTTTACAAACGCTTTATTAATCCTGCGGCCAGTGAAAAAAAATTGGTGCTCATGGGGAGATTGTCAACGGTGCTGCTGATGCTGCTGGCCGGGCTGCTGGCGCTCGCGCAAGGTCAAATCCATCGCCTTCGAAACAGCCGCTGGCCCGGCCACCATCGGGGT
>CAZIYQ010000203.1:0-5288 GCA_964543505.1 uncultured bacterium
GAATTTGCACTGGAATATTACGTGCTGGCGACGGACCTGCATGAGAATACGAGTCTGCCCTCCGACCCGGTGATCATTACCGAGGGTATGCTGGGGGACCTTGAAATGGATGGTGTGATCAATGTGTTGGATGTGGTGATCCTGGCCTATGTGCTGCTGAACGACGAATACACCGAGTTTCAGCTCTGGGCAGGAGATATTGACGGCGACGGCAGCCTGACCGTAGTGGATCTGGTGGACCTCATCGCCATTTCTTTGGGAATTGACTATGCCCGCTACGAGGCGCCGGGCGCTGCCCGGGTATCCGTGGGTAACGGCCGCTTCAGTGTGTGGGCGGATGGCGACCTGGCGGGCCTGCAGATCACTTGCGGGGGCAGCTTTCAAATCGAGACCGAAACCCTGCCGGCTGGCTGGCAGCTTCAATCCGCCGAGGGCAGGTTGCTGCTTTACAGCAGTGACGGGACACCCTTGCAGTCCGGAGAACTCTTCACCTATTCGGGGCAGCTCGTGGTAGAATCTGTGGTTCTTGCAGACTGGTTCGGGGATCAGGTTTCCACGGAAATCGTAATGGTCCCCGAGGAATATTCGCTGGCGCAGGCCTATCCCAATCCCTTCAATCCTGTCACCACGCTGACCTACGGCCTGCCGGAGGATGCGCTGGTCAGCCTCACTATCTACGATATGCAGGGTCGTGAAGTGGCGAAACTGATAAACAGCCGCCAGACCGCAGGATTGCATGCAGTGGTTTGGAATGCCGAAGGGCAGTCCAGCGGGATTTATTTTGTGGTATTCGCCGCCGGTGATTTCACGGCGAGGCAGAAGCTGATGGTGGTGAAATAGGAGGAGTCACCACTTTGTAAATTTGGTCTGCCCAGGTAAGAGCAGAATGACGGCAGGGGAGACCAAACAGACCCGGAAGATCATGCTGCTGGAATAGGTGAGAATAGGACCTGTGTTACTAGACCAACGGAATATTCTACGGCATCCAGTAATGGACCATACATTTACTCCCGAAGGTGGTTGCAATGGGAAGATTAGTAGACATCCGGACCATCCCGTAATTATTCAATTGAAACTCTTACTCTCCCAGAATTGTCCACACCATGAATACAATATCCAATATATCCACGGTGCAGGAGTTGTCCATATCTGCACAGGAGCAGTCATTCGAAAACTCCAGAATACAGTCCACTGTCATGACGACATCCTGTATGTTAATAACGCCATCTCCGGAGACATCTCCTGGAAGAGTACAGGGATTACAGTGATATGAATACCAGGCGCCCATATCTGCGATGGTGCCATCGGGATCCACAGGAGAATCAGGATCACCGGCGTCGATACAGGGAGAATCGGGTTGCAAGTGATAATCACCGTTTTCCGGATCGACGAAAAGTGGTGCCGTATCGATATTTCCCGTACCATCCCAGCCATCCTGAATATCCGAATACTGTATGTCCACTTCTCCGATAAAAGTATAATTTTCCGTGCCGTTATTCCAAAGAATGGAATTTGTCATATACAAATTACTGCCATAGGTCACAACGATGCCGTCGGTATTCCCCTGAACAAAAAGGCTGTCAATGACATAATTGTTGGAAATTGTCATCTTGTCCATCCACACAGAGGAATTTCCCTGTATGTAAACAGCACCTCCGAAATAGGCTGAGTTATGATCGATTTGAATATTCTCTAAAATAGGAGATGCATCGTTAATAAACACACCCCCGCCGATACCGCCTGTAAAACCGATAATAAAGAGATAATTATTTCTGATGATGAGATGCTTAAGCGTGGGAGAAGAGTCGCTGCAGAAAATACCACCCCCAAAAGAGCCGTCGAACCAGTGACCCGTGCCGCCTGTCAGCGTGAAACCAATCAGTTCTGCTGTATTGGTTTCACCGTAAATAAACTCGACGACACTGCCCGTTACCGAATCTGCATCAATGATTGTTTGTTGAATCGTGGAATCCTGCTGGGTGAGAATAAATTCTGATGCCACCACAATATCACGGCCATAATATTTCAGATTTCCAAAATAATGACCCGGACGAACTATGACTGTGTCACCGGGTATTGTGGTGTTTACAGCTCTTTGAATGGATTGATATGGGAGATCCGGGCTGCCGTTACCGGTAATATCAGCGCCCTCAAGAGAGACAAAATATGTGGGGCCTGTCCAAAGCGTCTGGGGAGCACAGGCGACCGGGAGTGCTCCGGCTGCCAAACCGTCCGCTCCTAACTCTGCGGCGGAAGAATTCTCTGCCAGAGAATAATCATCACCGGCAGGATCGCAGAATAATGGAGATGTGGTGCTTATAAACGAACCCCATATCAGCGAACCCGTTTCGTGCATGACAAGGCTGTTAATTCCACCCTCAATGACAGAATGGTCAATGTCAATACCAAATTCCGGGCCATTGATGATCCGTGTGTTCAAGTTCAAAGGATTATTATTCCAGAAGATGGAATTATTAATGATCAGGTGACTGTCTCCGTAGGCAACTATGCCGCCGGCGGAATTATCGGCAAAAGTGACGTAGTTGAAAGTTATGACAGAGTATTCCAATGAATTATCGAACTGTCTCCAGATATAATTTCTGGTATTCTGAAAATGGGTGACCAGAACATGGTCCACCAGCACTATCGAATTAGAACAACGAACGATAGCGCCGATATTCGTTGGGCTTTCACTCTTCAACGTCATGTGGGACAACCCAAAATATTCTACATCTTCGATTGACCATATTTTGTCCACATTTTCCCCCAGGATAATGACGTCCTGAACTGATTCACCCTGAAGGGTAGTATTGCCTACAGCAGTCAGGGGTATGGTTTCACCGTTGGTGTTCTGGCTGTAGATTCCGGCCGAGAGATGAATAGTACAAGGGTTCGCCATGTCAGGCTGCACAATTTCCAGAGCATGGGTTATCGTTTTTAGAGGATGGTCCGGATCTTCGCCGCTATTGCCATCATCGCCATCCGGAGAGACATAAAGATCAGCTCTGCTTTCCTGGTGTATCATGCCAGAAGTTTCTCCGGTTCTGCCGAGGCTCGTTGCAAAAGTAAGTGCCAGTGAGAGTACTATTGAAATATTTTTCATTTTTACCCTTTCTTATTTTGTAAAAATGTCCGGTCAAAGGAATTCGATTTTTTCTTCACTGAACTGTATTAATTCATAATTCGAGTCTCAAAGTATCACATATAGTATCATATTTTGAATTCCATTCATTAATAAATCCTTTTCAATTTCTTTAAATATATATTGAATTTGTATGTTTGTTAAAAAAATAGCTCTTTGGCAATTTTGGGCTTGAGCTGTGGCTCGTAAGATTTGCAAATGTGCTGCTTGCAGGCCGGTTTTTTTCCTCATTTGCTAACAAAATTTTCATGGTTCAATTTTCTTTCTTTGCACTAGGCACAACGAATAGTATATGAGCCGTCGGGCATTTCGGAACGCATAATTTTCTGATCGTAACTAATTTTATTTTTACTACTAATTTTCATGTTTTAACTGAACTGCCGAATGCACTACATTTTTTGTTGTGGTGTCATTTTTTATTCATCAATGTCTTTTAGATGATCAAATTTTGCCTTCATCGTAGGATTGCCGTGAGTCAGTTTTTTAATTGTCAAATCATCAGCTTTATTATTTGCTAAACGTAAATTATTTTCGGATGATAAAAGAGCATCTCTCGTTTTTCGAAGATGTGTAATTGTTTTATCAATTTCGTCAATCGCTGTCTTGAATTTTCGACTAGCTAAATCATAATTATAAGCAAACCCTTTTCTAAAAACCTCAATCTTTTCTTCAAATTTGGTAATATCAATGTTTTGATTTCTCATCAAATTAAGTTCTTGCTTGTATTTCAAAGAATTCATAGCAGCATTACGAAGAAGAGTTATGATTGGAATAAAAAATTGAGGACGTACTACGTACATTTTCTCGAATCTATGGGAAACATCAACAATTCCAATATTGTAGAATTCGTTTTCCGATTCCAAAAGCGAAACTAAAACAGCATATTCACAATTTTTGGCTTTACGGTCTTTGTCAAGTTTTACAAAGAAATCTTCATTTCTTTTTTTTGTGGCAGTTTCATCATTTTCATTCTTCATTTCAAACATTATCGAAATGATTTCATTTCCTAGATCATCAGTTTCTTTGTAAATAAAATCGCCTTTAGTCCCACCACTTGAATCATTGTCTTTTTCGAAATAAGCATTTTGAAAAGCTGTTGCACGAAGTTTATTGAATTCAATTTCGCAATGTTGTTCGAGAGTTTCTCCTAACATTTTAGTCGAAAGTTTAAGTTTCATGTCTTTGACACGAGCAATCTCATCGTCTTTATATTTTATTATTGAGTCTTTATTTTGCAGTTCGGTTGAAAATTGTTGCTTTAATGAACTTTCAAGATTTTGTTTTTCTAATTCTTTGGTCTTTACATCATTTGCCAAACTGTCACGCTCTTTTTCAACTTCTTGGACTGCCTCATTAACAGCAAGTTTCTTCTCAACTCCGGCATTGTCAATTTTTGCTTGTATTTGAGTTATCTCGGCTTCTTTTTGAGCCAATTTTTGGGCAAGTTCAGTGTTGCTTTTAGCTTTTAATTCGGTTAATTGCCTGTCCTTTTTAGCTAGTCGTTCTTGTAAAGAGTTTTTAATGTTTGCTTCGGCAAGTTTAACTGCACTTTCTTTCTCTTTTTCCGCAAGTGCCAGTCGATTTGTTAGTTCTTTTTCAAATTGATGGTCTCGTACTTGCTTTAGGATATTAGCATATCCAGCTTCATCAACTTTAAAGGCTTTTTTACAATGAGGACAAATTATTTCGTTCATATTCGTTTTTTATTCAATTGTTCGGTTTTGATATTAAATTGTCAAATTCCATATATTTTACTTTCAATAAACTTAAAGCAAATGCTCCTGCTGAAGCGGTAAAAACTGAAAAGTCGAAGACTCCTTTTATTCCAGTTGAAAAGGTCATAGACAAAGCAAATATCAACAATAGAATTCCGCTTAATTTTGCAAATAATTCCGTTTTAAATCCAACTAATAAACATAAGGCAAAAATTATTTCAGCGGTTGTTGCAATTATTCCAATTGCTGAAATCACATAATCTGGAAACCAAGGATTTATTAATTTGGTATATTCCAAGAAACTATTCCAATTTCCCCAAGCAGAAATTTCTTTATTCCATAATCCAAACCTGTCAGCAACAGCAGATAAAAATCCAACTGAAATCGCAAGTCTCAAAAAGAGTTTGGTTAATTTTTCAATCATATTTATG
>CAZIYQ010000204.1:0-5237 GCA_964543505.1 uncultured bacterium
CTTTTCAATTAACAAAACTTTTGTACCAAAATAAAACTAATTATTAGTAGGAGTAAAATGAAAAAAGCACTGGTGGTCGAAGATAATGAAAAAAACCTTTACCTGATCAGGTATCTGCTTGAAAATAAGGGATATTCTGTCATTGAAGCTAAAACCGGCAGAGAAGGAATTGCGATGAGTTTAAGTGAAAAACCTGATTTTATCCTGATGGATATCCAACTGCCGGATATTAATGGTCTGGAAGCTGCAAAACAGATTCGAAATTCCAAATCTGATGGTAATATCCCAATCATCGCCATTACCTCTTATGCGATGGTTGGCGATAGAGAAATAGCATTGCAGGCCGGCTGCACAGGGTACATCGAAAAACCGATTAACCCGGAAACCATTATAAAAGAAATTGAAAAAATATGCGGTTTTTAAGGAAAAATATGAGGGAATAATGAAAGCACTAATCGCTGATGATAAACCTGCTAATCTTTACCTTTTAGAAACGATGTTGAAAGGAATAGGCATCGATGCAATTCAAGCCAAAAATGGTTTAGAAGCCCTGGGATTACTCAGAAGCAACCGTGACATTAAACTGATCATTTCTGATATTTTAATGCCCGAGATGGATGGTTTCCAATTCTGCATTGAATGTAAAAAAGATCAAAATCTGAATTCGATACCCTTTATATTTTACACTGCAACCTATACGGATAGTAAAGATGAAGCTTTTGCCAGGAGTCTCGGTGCCGATGCTTTTATTCTTAAACCAATTGATCCGCAGGAATTTATGGCAATCCTCATGAATATATTGGAAGAGGTAAAAGTCAATAAATTTGCAGGGAAAAAATCAGCACAAAAGTCGGAAGTCATCGTATTAAAAAAGTATAACCAAGCACTGATCCGCAAACTTGAAGAAAAAATGGTGGCCCTCGAGAAAGCCAATACCGAACTGGATAGATCCAGGATATTTTTTAAGACAATCTTTTCAAGCTCCTGCGATGCCATGACGGTTTCAGATGCAGACGGTATTCTGACCTTTTTTAATGAAGCTACAGAGTCGATGTTTGGCTACACCAAAGATGAGATTATCGGGCTGCCAATTTCACAACTGGCTCCTGAACATTTGAAAGATCACCAGCAGCAATTGCTGAAGAAGGCGGTTGCGAAGGGTTACCTGAAAGCACAGGAAACCGAAATGGTTAAAAAGGACGGGACGGTCTTCCCCGTAGAAGTCTCCTTTGGAAACATGCATGATACGAGCGGTGAATTACTTGGAATCGTCGCCATATTCAGGGACATCACCAAGCGAAAATTGGCACAGCAGCAGATCCAACAGGATCTGCAGGAAAAGACGATCTTACTGGCTGAAATCCATCACAGGGTCAAAAACAGCCTCCAGGTGGTGGCCAGTTTATTAAACCTGCAATCGCACGAGATTACCGATAAGCATAGTTATGAATTATTTCAAGAGAGCCGAAATCGTGTTCGGATGATGTCATCAGTTTACGAGAGATTATATCAAAGTGAAAAATTTGCTGATATTGATTTCGGGAAATATCTGGATTCCGTACTCATCGCTATTTATCAACAATCTGGTCTTAGGCATCGGGTTGATTTAAAAATAGACGTCATGGATATAAAACTGGGGCTGGATGATGCAATCCCGGTTGCCCTGATCATTAATGAGCTGTTCACCAATTCCATTAAATACGCCTTTCCTGACGAGAGCAAGGGGAAGATCGAGATCATCTTCAAACAATTGGAGGATAAATCTTATCAGCTCATTTACCGGGATAACGGGGTTGGGCTGCCGAAGGAAATTGATTTTAAGAATACGAAATCCTTTGGATTGTTCCTGGTGAATATCCTGACAAAACAGATTACGGGTACAGCAGCACTGGAACAAACTGAATGGACAACTTTCACAATATTATTTAAAGGTTAGGACCATGGCAAAAACTAAAATCCTCATTGTCGAAGACGAAATCATCACGGCTATGGATTTACAGATGCTCTGTGAAATGAAAGGGCACAAAAA
Source organism: uncultured bacterium (assembly GCA_964543505.1). Taxonomy (GTDB): domain Bacteria; phylum Fidelibacterota; class Marinisomatia; order SCGC-AAA003-L08; family JACNLC01; genus JAADGM01. Next base: position 2,030 of record CAZIYQ010000204.1, read on the forward strand.
CGTAAAGATCATTGCCTCTGGTGAAGAAGCAGTAAAATTGTCCGAAGAAGGTAATATCGGGCTGATGATTATGGATATCAAATTAAAAGGCGAGCTCAACGGCATCGAAACTGTAGAACATATCAAACAAAAGCAGGATGTCTCCGTTATTTATATCAGCGGTAATACGGACCTGCTGAAGTCTGAAAGATTAAAACTAACCAACCCGATTGGTATACTGACTAAACCTTATCTTGAATATGAATTAAGTGATATGTTAAAGCATTTGAATCTGTAAGCGGTGATACCACGGACTGCCTGATTTTTCCCGTCTGATTAAGATTTCCTCCAGCTCTGATAACTCCCCAAAAAAGAATCAACCAAATTAATTGGCTGATTCTGTATCTCAAAATGATTATCTTTGTTCTTTCCCCCAATCAGGATTTATCATCCAGCTCCTTTACTTTCAGGTAAACAACGACCACCAAAAATGAGATGATCAGGGAAGCCACGAAAAGCCCTTTCCTCCTGTAAAGCCATTCCTTAAGAGCTTGATCAGCTCCGCTTATGGCCTCATCGGCGGCTTTGAAGCCTGGCTCGGCCGTTTTTTGTACGAATTCAGCATTGAAACTGTGAATCGCCGTGCGTGTCTGAATCAGATTCTGGTGTACATCCTCGAGGTTATACTGCAATTCCGAAACCTCCATGCCCTTTTTCCCGGCGAGGGTAACTTTTTCAATGGCAACAGAATTCTGGACTTTTAAATTGCTAATGATATTATAAAGGCTTGTGGCGAGATCTTTTGCTTGATCGGTTTCTTTGTGGCAATGCCTGCATACCGAATTATCAGACCAGCTGATAAATTCATCGGTAGGTTTCGAAACATCATGGTAATTATGACAACCCGCGCACTGGCCCAATTGATTTTTGTTGAATACATCAGCAATATGGCTGGATTGAAATAGATTCATGTTGTTGACATGACAGGTCCCGCAGATATCACTGATGTGAGCAATATTTGGCGGCTGTGCACCGTGATTACCATGACAGTCGTTGCACGCAGGAGCCGCTGAATCCTTACGTTCCAACAGTGCTTTTCCATGAACTGATGTCTGATATTTGGCATATTGATCCGTTGGGATATTAAATTCTTCCATATAGTCGGCATCGCTGTGACAGCGGGAGCAGGTTTTTGGCACGTTGAAATCACTGACGGAAGAGCGTGTATCTTTCACGGCCCTGATGCCGTGCAGACCATGGCAGTCCGTACAAACAGCAACTTTATCATTACCTTTTTTCAATTGCATCCCATGCATACTGGTCCAGTACTGTTCAACCTGATCTGTTTTTACGTGAGCCGTATATTGACGCATGTAGGATGGATCAGAGTGGCATCCTCCACAGACTTCAGGCTCCATGTCGCGTGTGATTTCACCGAGAAATGAATCAGAATCGGTCATGGCTGCCTCTTCGTCATCGAAAGCAGTGGGGTCTCCCCCATGGCAATCCGCACAACTAAGACCCCTTTCATAATGAACATCTTCAAAGAAATGCGTCATTATCTTTTCACCATCTTCGCGATCAGCATCGACCTCGATATGGCAGCCGATGCAGGCATCCTGTTCCACAGTCAACATGGGGAAAATGGGGTTCATTTCCACAACAAGGATCAATAAAAATGTAAAGCGTTTCATACAGAATACCCCCAAATTGTCAGCACGATCATATATACGATTAATGCGATGCCAAAATACTTCCACCCTTTTGATCGTTCGCCTCTGTGTGCTTTGCGATCCAGGAATGGAACCAAAAACCAGATCACACCCCCAAAGGCAAAAGTCAGAATTCCTAACAATTCACCCTCCATAAACAACACATGAGCGGGAATCAGTTTCAAGGTCTGGAACATGAACATAAAATACCATTCCGGTCTGATTCCGGCTGGTGCCGGTGCGAGAGGATTCGCTTTCAAACCAAGATCCCAGGGGAAGAATACGGCGAGCAAGGCAATGACATTCAGTACGACGAGCCAGATTAAAAAGTCCCGCAGCGCAAAATTCGGGAAAAATGGCATATATTTCTTCTGCTCATCCGGAATATTTTCCTGTTCCGGTGGTACGCTCATCCCCTGAACTTGTATCATGATCAGATGCAGACCCAGTATGAGCGTGAAGATAGCAGGTAATATTGCGACGTGAATCCCATAGAATCGTGATAAGGTAGCGCCGCTGACATCATCGCCGGCCCTAAGTAATCTCAATACGAATTCACCTATCCCGGGAACTGCCCCGGCGATATCGGTTCCCACTTTCGTAGCAAAATAGGCTAGTTCATTCCAGGGGAGTAAATAACCTGAAAACCCAAACCCAAGTGCCATGAACATCAGGAACATCCCCGAATACCAGCTCATCTCTCTTGGTTTACGGTATGCTTTTGAAAAGAACACTGAAAACATATGAGCGAAGATGAAGAGAATGAAGAGATTGGCAGACCAACTGTGTATCTCTCTGATCAACCAACCGAACTGAACTTTGGTGATGATGAATTTCACACTCTCGAAGGCAGTGGCTGCACCGGGACGATAATACAGAATTAAAAGAATCCCGGTAAAGACCTGAATGATGAACAGGAACAGTGAAACTCCGCCCAAATAATACCAGACAGTACCATAGAAGAGAGGGACTTTCTTTTTGGCGGCAAATTTCGTAGCAGCGGAAATATTGAAACGTTCTTCTATCCATGCTGTTAGTTTGCTCATGCCAGATTCTCCTTGCTGATAAAAACCCTGTCATTTTTCAGGGTTACGATAAAATGGGAAAGGGGTTTTGGAGGAGGCCCCGAAACATTATTCCCTTGCAGATCATAGATACCGTTATGACAGGCACACCAGATTTGCTCAGTATCCGTTTTGTACTGAACCGTACAGTCCAGATGTGTGCATACAGCAGTGAGGGCATGGAAATTACCATTTTTCTCACGGATAATAATTGCAGGTTTTCTGCCAAATCTCACAATTTTGTATGAATTCATAGGGAAATCATCAACTTTACCCACATCAAGACTGTCAGGGTTTATATCAGGTGTTCTCGGCGGGACTAAATACCTCCCGACAGGGTAAATAATTGCAGCGAACCAGGCCAGCAATCCACCGCTTAGCAGGGTGTCAAGAAATTTTTTTCTAGTCTGTTTATTCAATTGACCTCTCCATCTTATTTAAATTTATAATTAC
>CAZIYQ010000205.1:0-5218 GCA_964543505.1 uncultured bacterium
CGAACCTGCAGGCATCAATATAAAAGGGGATACCATTGGCCCGGGCAATCTCGGAAATCCCCCGGATATTGGCCATGGAAACAGGCTGCCCGCCTCCTGAATTATTGGTGATGGTCACCATGATCAGCGGGATGTTTTCTTTCCCTACTTCAGCAACGGTCTCCTGTAGTTTGTCGAGATCCATGTTGCCTTTAAAGGGGTGGATGAGAGAAGGGTTCAGAGATTCGGCTATCCGCAGATCCCGGGCTTCTGTGCCCTGAGATTCGATATTGGCACGAGTAGTGTCAAAATGGGTGTTGCTGGGGACCACCTGTCCCTTTTTGCACATGATGGAAAAGAGTATGCGTTCGGCGGCACGGCCCTGATGCGTGGGGATCACATATTTGAAACCCATCAGATTCTGTATACTTTTCTCAAAGCGTTGAAAGCTGATACTGCCGGCGTAGGATTCATCCCCCCGCATGATCCCTGCCCATTGTTCGCTGCTCATGGCACCGGTACCGGAATCGGTGAGAAGATCGATGATCACATCGCTGGCAGCCAGCAGAAAGGGGTTACATTGAGCAGCCTGCAGATAGAATTCTCTGTTCTTGCGGGTACTCATTTTGATGGGTTCCACCGACTTGATTCTGAAAGGTTCAATGATGTTTCGCATAGTAGTAGTAAATTCCCTGGAATTATGAGTAAAAATCGTTGTAAAATTTACGAACACTTTCGTTTTGCAAAGTATCATTCTATTCAGGGATTTGTAGAGACTCCAAAGCTGTGGAGATCGAACTGTGATAAGGTCTGGTGCGAGTGAGGTTATTTTCTCGGACACTCCACCGGATTGCTGTAAATTTGCGCCTTGGCTACTGATGGATAAGGCATCCATTTGAGCGAATATGTTGAAAAAATGAACTAAAATTAAATTGGAAAGAGTATAAATAATTGAAATTTTCTGAACTGAACCTTCCTGCAAATATTGCATCTGCGGTAACAAAAATGAGATTCGAAGAGATGACACCAGTGCAGGAAGCGACCTATCCCATCATAACCGCAGGCCGTGATCTTTGGGCTCTGGCAGAGACCGGGTCGGGGAAAACCGTAGCCTGTGCCTTGCCCCTTCTGCAAAAAGTCGATATTAAACAGGATGCCATCCAGGGTCTCGTTGTTGTTCCCACCCGGGAGTTGTGCATCCAGTACGTGACCGAGATCAGCAAACTGGCTGAGCACACGGAAATCGTCACCTTCTCCGTATTTGGCGGAACCGACAAGTTTATGAATGTGAATCGGTTGAAAAGTACCGTTCATATCCTGGTAGCCACACCGGGCAGGCTGATGGATCTGATGTACAGCGGTGCCGTAGATTTCCCAGATGTAAAGGTTGCCATTCTCGATGAAGCGGATGAACTTTTAAAGGAAGGCTTTTTAGAAGATATCGAATTTATTCTCTCCTGCATACATGTAAAACACCAGACATTGCTTTTTTCGGCGACCATGGGGCATGACACCAAAAGACTGGCACAGGATATTCTCATTGATCCTGTAACTGTGAACCTTATTTCGGATATCCCTTCGCCGCAGAGCATCACTCATCAGTTTCTGTATCTGAAACCTGCCGGCAAGATGGCTGCCCTTACGGATTATCTGAAAACGCAGAACATTCGGCAAACCATCATCTTTTGCGATGCGCGCCATACGGTCGATAAACTGTACCGGGATTTGAAACAAAAATTCAGAGATGTGGAATATATTCATGGTGGTTTGGCCCAGTCGGTGAGGTCGTCCATTTTCAGTCGTTTCAAACGGGGCCGGCTGCGCTATCTCATCGCCACCGATGTGGCCGGCAGAGGACTCGATTTCAGTCATGTCTCCCATATTATCAACTGGGATTTCCCTGGCGAATCTGAAAAATACACCCATCGCACCGGGCGTACGGGCCGCATGGGCCGGGAAGGTATGGCACTGTCTTTTATAACGAAAAGAGACCTGCACAAAGTTCAAAATTTATTGCGTAAAGCTAAAATCAGCGCCACCTGGCTCGGAGAAAATCCGCTGGAAAGTTACTCCGGGAAGGACCCCGGTAAACCAATATCTCAGCGAAGGAGACAGGGAAACCGCAGGAGAGCTCCTAATCGCTGAACAGGTCCCGGGTGGAAGTGAATATTGTTTTGCCTTAGGCTTAAGTAAATCTGATTTGGGATACCTTCTCTTTTCAAAACATGAGAAATCTGTATCAGATAAATCGCCGAAGGGATATGATCATAAAATACATAATTTCGGTTTTTTTCTGGCAATTTTTCAATCCGTTTGGGTATTGGCAAAGTTTGCTTCAAAATGCAGCCCAGTTTTGGGAAAATTTCCATATTGGCAAAATTCAACTCAGTCACAATGGGGTCATATTTTCGACTCCCTTTGAGGGGGAATGGCTGGTGGCCAGAGGAGGCATTGACCGGGAATCTTCTCATTCTTGGGGGCTCATTGCTCAACGTTTTGCCTACGATTTTATATTCTCGGATGAACACGGAAGGAAGTCATTATCTCCTCGCTCCAAAGTTACCGAACACCCGGCTTTTGGCCGCGGCGTGCTGGCACCTGCTGATGGAGTCGTCCACAAAGTATGCGATCAACTAAAAGATCGACAGGTCATCGGTTCAGGAACTGTCGATATTCTGGCTAAAAGTATGTTGGGGAATTATGTGGTCATCCGACACGCCTCCCATTGTTACAGTCTTATAGCTCATTTAAAGCACCGCAGCTGTAAAGTTAAAAAGGGAGATTTCGTTAAGAGGGGCGACTGCATCGGACAATGCGGTAACTCGGGGCATTCCACTCAACCTCATATTCATATTCAAGTACAAAATACGCCAAATATATTTTTTACTATTGGTTTGCCGGTACAGTTTGGGCCTCTGGAGATTAGTAATGGAAAGGAAAATACACAGCGGCAAACTGGATGGAGCTACTCCAGGACTGGTATGAAGATCAGGCGTGCATCCGCCGTAGCTGCCGCAGAGGATGCCGGTACTGAAATTGGCGGCTTTAAATTTAGCGGTTTCATTTTTATCAACAGTCTGCTTAATGTGCTGGGCCTACTGGTTTGGGCATTTTTCATTGTTCTGCTGGTTGTAATGCCCGGTATCAGGGTTTTGCTGCCATGAGTAACGTCAATCAGAGATTCAGTACCGGAAAGTCACTTCCCTGAAAATAGCAAGTCGCTGACACTCTAAAAAAGAGTGGCAGCGACCACGAGAATTACTGACTGGCGAGTGCTTCGAAGGGTACCCCTCTTTCAAAACTATGCCCTACATAAGCTCACGCACAGCAGTGATGATCTCTGTTGTGGCTTGCTGGATTTCTTCCGGTGTTGTAAACCTCCCAAGCGAAAAGCGGACAGTCCCCATGGCGAATTCAAGGGGAACCGCCATGGCTTGCAGAACGGTGGAGACTCTAATGCCGTCGCTGTGGCAAGCGGCACCGGCCGAGGCAGCCACTCCCTCGAGACGATTCAGGAGCTCATTGGCTTTAATATTCGGGAAACTCACACTGGAGGTATTGGGCAGTCTTTTTTCCGGATGTCCGTTGATCTTTATTTGCGGGAGATGTTTTTGCAATTCCTGTTCGAGTGTATCCCGTAGATTTCTTATCCGGGCATGATCAGAAGCGGATTCTTTCGCGATCAGTTCACAGGCCATGCCCAATCCCACAATGCCGGTGACATTTTCAGTACCGGCCCGTCGGTTCTGTTCATGTGCTGCGCCATGGATCAGTTTTTCCAGTTTGACGCCCTTACGGACATACAGGGCACCAATCCCTTTGGGAGCGTACAATTTGTGCCCCGCCAGTGACAGTAAATCGACCCCCAGATCATCGACTCTCACAGTAACTTTCCCAATGGATTGTGCACAATCGGAATGCACCAGGACATCGTGTTCGTGAGCGATTGTGGCAATTTCAGCGATGGGTTGAAGTGTCCCCACCTCATTATTGGCATGCATGACCGATATGAGAATGGTTTGTGGTGTGATAGCGGTTCTAACAGCTTCCGGATCGACCCGGCCGTTACTGTCGCAGGGGACCGTTGTGACCTGAAAGCCGTGGCTCTCAAGATAACGACAGACTTCCGAGACTGCAGGATGTTCAACGGCAGATGTGATGATGTGAGTTCCTTTTTTGCAGTTAGCTTCTGCCAGGCCCTTGATGGCAGTATTGTTGGATTCGGAACCGCCACTGGTGAAAATCAGTTCGTCGCCGGAACAACCAAGTAATTGTGCCACCTGTCTACGGGCTTTGTCCACGGCCTTGCGGGTTACAACTCCATAGGCATGACTGCAGGAGGGGTTCCCGAAATGCTCTTTGAGAAAAGGCAGCATGGCATCAAAGACCTGGGGATCCACCGGTGTCGTAGCATTGTTGTCGAGGTAAATTGGGTTCATTTTATTTCCTGATTTATTAATTGATTCATGGGTGTTGTGTGAGTCTCATGTAAATAATTCGAACAAGCACTTACCAGTATTTTTCAAGGTGAATCTGACCCTCCTGCTTGCGGGTGTGTTCTCTGAATTGATGTTTTTCGAGGACTTCCAGGGATGCTTGGATCATGCCCGGGTTCCCGCACAGGAAAATATGTGTATTTTCGGGTGTGGGTTCAAGACCCCAATTTTTGGTGATGAGGTCTTTTTCCCATACATCCTGAACATATCCTGAAATACCTCCCCAGGGTGTGAGTTCAGCCTTGGGGCGGCTGACGATGGGAATGTAAGTAAAATTATCGGCCAGACCGTTCAGAGTGATCAGTTCCGAGCGGTAACCCAGGTCCCAGGAATGCCTGGCCCCGTGGATCACGGCAAATTTCCGGCTGGTCCCGGGTCGCAGGGCGGAGCGGATCATGCTCATATAGGGAGCCAGTCCGGTACCAGTTCCCATCATGACCACATTCTTGTCTGCCGGGATCTTATCCAGAGTGAAAACGCCTTTGATTTTTGGGGACAGGTGGATTTTATCTCCCGGCTTCAAGGCGAAGAGCCTGGGGGTGAGACTGCCCGAACGCACCAGCGCAATGTAGAGCTCCAGAAACTCTTTCTGCACTGAGGCAGAAGCCACCGAGTACGCCCTCATGATAAATTTGTCCTGGTCTTGATCTTCATCAGGGTCGGACAGTTCAATTCTGGGTGCACTGCCGGGCAAACCGATAACGGCGTACTGGCCTGATTTAAAATCGGGCAATTCCCAGCCA
>CAZIYQ010000206.1:0-5173 GCA_964543505.1 uncultured bacterium
CGTGACCTCGCCAAACTTTCAGTCCACAAATGGCGAATATACTATTCAGGATGCCACCGCCGGCATCGTGATCTTTATTGTGGGTGTGGACCCAATGCTGACTCTGGGCAATCAGGTTCGTGTAATGGGAGAAATCCAGGAGTACAACGGCAAGATGGAGATCGTGCCAACCAGCCTGGGTGACATCACCGACCAGGGTCCGTCTGATTTACCGGCAGTTCAAACCATCAGCGTTTTCGAATTGGTCAATAATGGTGAAGATTATGAAAGCGAGTTGATTCAAATAGAAAACGTGTCCGTCACATCAGGTGACTGGCCGGCAGAGGGGTCCTCTTCAAATCTTACGATTTCCGATGACAACATTAATGAAGTTACTATGCGCATCGATCAGGACACTGAACTCGATGGTACTCCTGAGCCTCTGTGGCCGGCTCATGTGACGGGTGTTGCCGGACAATACAATAGTTATCAGCTTTTGCCGCGTTATGTAAGTGACTTTGTCCCGACCGGCGGCAATCAGCTGCCCCATGCCGATGCTGGTGAAGACCAGCTTGCCGAACCCGGTGATCTGATAACGCTGGACGGCTCTGCCAGTTATGATCCGGACGGTGTCGGATTAGCCGGCTACCTTTGGTCCCAAACGGAAGGCACCACCGTCATTCTCAGTGATTACGAAGAACCCATCGTGACCTTTACAGCCCCGGACGAGGACACAAATCTCGTATTCCAACTGACTGTATTTGATTTCGACGGAGGGTCAGATGATGATTTTGTCACAGTGGGTGTAAGCAGCGGCAGCCTGACTATCTATGACATAGAATACACAGAGGACCCCGGTTCAGGTACCGACTGTTTCCCATCACCCCTCGCAGGTCAAACCATTGCCGTAACAGGAATTGTCACCGCAGTGAGCGCAACCGGCCGGTTCTACCTTGAAGACCCCGCTTTTGATGCCTGGGGTGGGATCTATGTTTATGATGATACGGTGAACCCCACTCGGGGCGACGAGCTGACCGTAACGACGGCGGTCAGTGAATATTTCGGCATGACGGAGCTGGGAACCGTTTCCTCATCAGTTCTTATTTCATCCGGCAATGCAGTTGCTCCGGTGGATATCTCAACAGCGGACCTTGCCGGGGGATGTTCCTCAACAGGAGAACCTTACGAGGGTATGTTGGTGAGGGTTACCAATGTCACGGTAACGTTAGGTCCAGATTCTCACGCACAGTGGTATGTGGATGATGGCTCGGGAGCCTGTCAAATTGATGATGGCGTTTGGTCGGGTGGAGATATCTCCCCAGCCGAGGGTGATTTTTACCCGGAGATCATCGGTGCTGTGGACTACAGCTTTGATGAATATGGCATCAATCCCAGAGACGAAGCCGATCTCGGTGGCAGTGCTGGACCGCCTGAAATATCGATTCACGACCTGCAATTTACCACCGTGGCCGGTTCGGGTGATGACTGCTACCCGTCAGACTATGCCGGACAAACGGTACAGATCAATGGCATCGTAACCGCCGCAGAGGCGGCCAGTGATACGACAAGCAATTTTTATCTGCAGGATTCCGGATTCTCAACCTGGTCAGGTGTGTATGTTTACAACCTGGTCGGAAGTGTGACCCTCGGTGACAGCCTGACTCTAGTAGCCGATGCGAGTGAATATTTTGGTTTTACGGAATTGGGTTCCGTCAGCAGTATGGTGGTGAATTCACAGGGGCATCTCATCGCTCCCACCGACATTACCACAGCACAACTTGCCGGTGGCTGCAGCGAAAGCGGAGAAAGCCTGGAGGGCATGCTGGTACGGGTCAACAATGTGACGGTCACTGCAGGCAATGATGGACACAATCAGTTTTTTGTCGATGATGGCTCCGGTGCTGCCCAGATCGACGACGGAATGTTCGATGGAACCTACCCAACTGCGCTGGTTGGAGACATCTTTACTTCCATCACCGGAGTGGTAGATTACAGTTTTGGCGAATACGGCATCAATCCCCGGAATGCAGATGATGTGGTCAGTGCTTCAGGCGGCTGCATTGCCGATGGCGATGTTACCCTCGATGGCGCAACCGATATTTTGGATATCGTGGCCATCGTCTCGCATGTGCTTGGCAACAATGTGTTGGACTGGAGTGTTATCTGCCATGCTGATCTCGATGACAGCGGTACCATTGATATATTGGATATCGTCAATGTGGTCGACCTCATCCTGAATGGCAGAAGCCGGGAAAAATCCGCCGACAGAGCCGATCTGCAGGTGAATCCGAAAGGAGCATCACTTGTTGCCGACGGCATGGTGGGGGGCATTCAACTGACTCTGACACATGGCGCTGATTTTCAGCTGAAACTTACGGATGAGGCCTTGTACGCTGCAGCCAACACAAGTGGAGGTATGACCACATTGATCGTCCTGCAGCCCGCTTCCGAACTTTTCACAAGTGAAGGTGACTTTACCATTGAAAATGTGCTTGCTGCCAATTCAGATGGATATATTGATGTCAGTATTACAACGCCGACGACCTACATGTCCAATTACCCTAATCCGTTTAATCCGTCCACGCAGATCAGCTATTCTCCGGCAGAAACCGGAAGGGTTCGCCTGACGATCTACGATCTGCTGGGGCAGAATGTGGTTGAACTGGTCAACGAAAATCAGTCGGCTGGCACAACCTACAGTATTCTCTGGGATGGGAAAGATTTCCAGGGAATGGAGGTTCCCAGCGGAATTTATTTCTCGCGTCTTGAAAATGGCAGCGACATCATGACCAACAAACTAACCCTACTGAGATAATCTGTCGATGAAAAAAATAATACTCTTGTTACTGGGTGTTCTGCCGGCCGTGGTTATGTCCGGGCAGGCGGATCATCTGATCTTTAAACAGATTGCCATTGCCCCCAAGGCTGCCGAGATGGTGATCATTCAGAATCCTACCAATGCAGGCATCAATCTCGGAGATTATTATATCACGGATGCCAGTAGTGGAAGCCAGGGGAAATTCTACTATAACCTGCCGTCTTTTGCTGACTACTGGTCAGGGGGTATCTCCGATTTCATCGCCCGTTTCCCGGATATGAATATTCCGGCAGGTGGCACCCTTTCATTGAGCATGCACAGTTCAGATGTCTATCAAAACTATTACGGCGAAGCACCTGACCTGGCACTCTTCGGAGATATGCTAAGTGCAGAGGAAGGCGTTAACACAATCTCTCTGGGACCCAACTTTAACAATATTGACATGCTCAATACGATTGAAATGTTCATGTTGTTTCACTGGGATGGTTCCTCCGCTACAGTTGAGGATGTGGACTATTTCCTCTGGGGTGCCCTGGATCCCTCGCTTGCCATTGACAAAAGCGGGATTCCGGGCTATGCTGATGATACGCCTGTTGAGGAGCAGCATTTCATGCCCACTATCGGCGACGGTATGATCTATACCCGAACCGGAGAAGAAGAATCAGCTGAAGCCACCACAGGGGGCAATGGTATCACAGGCCATGATGAGACCAGTGAAGATTTCGAAGCCAGCTGGAATATGGTCTATAATCCGGGACTGGTAACGCCTCTGGCGGAGATTTTTAATGAGGACCATGCCGTTGGCGATGAGCTTATCGTACAGGGCCTGATCGTGGATTTCGTGGACATCCGGCCCAGCAATGGTCCCCAGATCATTACAATACAGGATGCTGATGATTATCGGCTTTCACTCACCGTATGGGACTGGGACGTGGCCTCTTCCGAGATCGGTTACATGGTTGATAACGATAACCTCTCCGAATATGTGATACAGGTTCGTGGTTTGCTGGATTTTTACAATGGCTGGCAGCTCACGGTTGCAGTACCCGGTGATATCATCGTCTATACCGTGGAGCATCCCGAGGGGCAGTTTGTTGGCGGTGATTTTTCAGAAGCCGATATTACCCCGGCGCCTTTCGTGCTCATCCCGACCCTGGGGGAGCGACTCGATTTCAGCTATTCGTTTCCTGCGAATTCCCGTGTGATCGTCAGAGTGTTCGATCTCTCCGGCCGTTTTATTTCCACACTGGTTGATAAATATTTCGAGAATTCGGGAACTGTGCTCAGGCAGGAAAGCCGATCGGATTGGGACGGCAGGGATCACCTTGGCGGTATTGTACCCCCGGGAACTTATCTCCTGCATATTGAAGCCAGTAATTTTCAAAGCGGCAAAACAACCACCGCTTCTGCCCCGGTTGTAGTTGGAGTGAGATTCTGATGGAAAAAATATTTCTGATACCATTATTCTGGGTCTTAATCTTTGGGCAGGTAGCCAGCGATTATGTTTACACCGGCGCTGAAGCCACCGCCATGGCTGGGGCCGTGGTGGCCAATCCCGGCAGTGAAGCCAGTCTGTTTCACAATCCCGCCGGGCTTGCAGAGATTGATGGCGGCTTTGTTACTGCAGGTAGCAGCAGTCTCTATGGTGTTGACTACAATTACCTGGGCTCTTTACTATCCACTCCCTGGCTGGGGAATCTGGGTCTTACCTGGCAGCAATCAGCAACCAAGTCAGGCGGCATCACCCTGTCTGAAGAAAAATCGTTGGGAATCTCCGGAGGCTACTTTTTACAAAAGGATGCCAATTCGACTTTCATGGTGGGGTATTCTCTAAATTTCCTGAACTGGTCACTGGGTCCCACGGCTGGGATCAGTGGTGACGGTTCGGACGGTCTGCCCGCTGCATCGGGCTCGGCTGTGGGTGTGGATGTGGGGATCCAGGCGGTGCTGAGAGGCAGACACCGCGTGGGAGCTTATCTGAAAAACATCAATTCTCCCACCATGGGCAAGGGTGGCTCCGTCCAGAATCTCCCAAGGCGGATATCGGTTGGCGTAGCTTATACGCCCTTGAATTCCCTGGTGACATCGCTCACCGTGGACAAGCCTTTGGCCCGAGATATCGAAGTCAAGGGAGGTATTGCGTACAATTTTAACGACAATCTCATCTTACGTCTGGGACTGCAGTCGAACCCCAACCGCATGGGCGCAGGATTCAGCCTTAATTTGGGGGGATTCAACTTCGATTACGGACTGCTCACACATCCGGTTCTGCCGGCTACACAGCAGTTCTCCATCGGCTGGAAGTTTTGATCAATGGGAATATCAAGTAAGCACTAAATTGTGATCTGCTTGTTGGGTTTGTCCTTTCCCGCCCCC
>CAZIYQ010000207.1:0-5166 GCA_964543505.1 uncultured bacterium
GGGCGCCCATTTCTTTAAGATCACCTCGCCTGGTTCGCCAGTTCAGGGCGACACAGACACGCCGGGCGATCTCAGTGCGCAACAGACCCACCTCGTGACCGTCCTGGATGATTTTGCGGATTCGTTGTAGCGCAGCCTCATCAAAGGGACAGCTACAGAGTTGTTGGGGTAGTTTGTTACTGGCCATGGTGCACTCCGGTGGGATTTGGCGTGCATTAGATCAAATTTTTTCGCTGTGTCCAGAAAACTTTTAAGATTTTGAGATAACGGTAACGATATGGGTTAATACTATAGCATATCCCAACTACCATGTTCATCTATCTTCCGTTCTAAGCAGCACTTTTTATTCCAATCCTTCTGAATGTAGTTGACCAGAATATACATTGAATACTGGCCACTCCTAATATTCCAAATGCAGCGCCATAAACATCAAAATATTTTAATAATGGAAAAACTGCAAACAATGTAAGTATCGTTGTTATACTGTAACCCCAAAATATACTTTTGCTATTTTCTGTGGCACGTAATGCGCATTTTAATGGAACTGAAATAAAGTAGAATATATATGCCACTGAAAGTAGCCTTAACAAACCAGTATATTCTTTAAACTCATATCCATAAACTATATTTAAAATGTCTCCCGAAAATATTATTATAATTATCAATGCGATCATTGTAGCTAAGCTACCATATTTCAAAATGGACACGATATATCTTTTCATTGCCAGAACACCTTTTTTACTTATTATTCTGGACGCATGTGATGGCAGAACACTTGTAAGACCAAAGAACAATATGTTCAATATACCCAGGATATTTTGACAGCTCCTTATAGCACCGGTAGCTATTGGATCCAAGTAAATGCCAGCTATTATTATGTAAAGATTACCTGTTGTCCACTGCATTACTGCTGAGGCAGTTAACCATTTGGCAAATCTCCATTGCTTTAAAAAAACCTGAATCGCATTTTTTATCGAGACTATCTGAAAATCGCCAAATCTTCTTACTCCGCCAACAATAATTCCGATTATTAATGATATTGTAATTGCCCATAATACACTCCTCAGATTTATCTTTTCATTATGAACAAGAAGTAATAGCATGATTAGACGACTCACATAGCAAAGCATATCATTGATCAGTGCATCGTGATAAAACATATTCGTAAAACAATATCGCCTCAAAAACTCTTGCATTTGAAATACAAAAGAGACTACACTTAATTGAAATAATAATGCCAACTTAATACTATTGTCTGAATATAGCATATATACTGACAGGCTTACATAGACAGTAATAATCAATAGAATAGAAATTAATATATGTTGTAACAGAATTATACTATAATAATATGTACTACAATCTTTTTGTTTTTTTGGTCCATACGTCATCATTGGAGCAATAATAACTGAGTCCAGGATACTATTCACAAATAGTACTGTTACCCATAACAAGGTATAAACACCATATTCATATAGACCGAGGTAGCGCGCAAGAAGTATTCCTGTAATGAAATTTACTCCACTCACTAATCCTTGATCGATTAGTGCCCAATTTACATGTTTATATTTTCTAAAAATATTATAAACTATCGATTCTCTATACAACATCTTGGGTATATCTTTATAATATTAATCGACATAGGCTATACTCCTGTTCAAGAATTGCTCACCTTCCTTTTACTGATTTAAAAGTTCTTACTGAGACGATTCCGGCCGGTTCCCAGTAAAACAACGGCCTTAACCAGGTCTGCTTGGCATTTTTCGATGTGCTCTCGGTGGAGAACCTGTAAATCGTGGAGCTCTTGGTCTCTAAGACTGTAATCAATCATGGCTCCATGATAATTGTTATCATACGGTTACGCTATCTACATGATGTTCTTTCTTAAGCGCGATGAGTAAACATATCTTCAATAATCTTGTTTTCTCAAAAGAAACTGCGTTTCACTGTAATTACATCACCCGGCGCTATAAGTTCACTCAATTGCGTCTTCACCGGCGTAGTGTCTGGAGCTTTACCATGCGTGATGACGATATTTTTGCGGTCGGCACGCTCATTGAAGCCGCCAGCCAACGCAATGGCTTTGCGCACTGTAATTCCTGGCTGGAACGGGTAGCCACCGGGTGTCTTAACCCAACCATTGACATAGAAGTTGCGATACTGCAGTAATGAAACTGTAACGACTGGATCCACCAAATACGGGCCTTTGAGCTTGTCGATGATGAACTGCTCCAGCTCTGCGGCCGTCATTCCCTGAACCTTGACCTCACCGAGGAATGGATAGGAAATTGTCCCACTGTCACTGACCAAGGTTTCTATGCCCAAATCCGGTTCACCGAGTACCTGGATTTTGACTTTATCACCGGCTCCAAATGTGTATTCGGTGGCTGCCAGGATCGTGGTTGATATGGTCAGTGCTGCGATGACCAGCAGTAATACAAAACCAATCCTCATCGTATGACTGATTCCGTTAAAACCTGTGATTACTCGGGAATAGTCTGACTGGTATTGATATGAATATTGTCGTTTCATGTACAGCCCATTATTGCTCTGAATTGTAAGGCATCAATTTCGTACGGCTTTAGCCTCTGCTTGCATCGAGCAATATAGCAGATACAAACATCCTGGGTGATGACGATATTGTGTCTTTAGTATGCGTTCTTGCCACTGAAAACCAGCCATACAGTCCTGGCAATAATCTTGATATCCAACCAGGTACTCCAGTTCTGGATATACCAGAGGTCGCACCTGATCCTTTCTTCCATTTTTTCCTCTGTTTCGGTTTCACCACGCCAGCCGTTGGCTTGAGCCCAACCGGTAATCCCCGGTTTGACAACATGACGCAGCATATACCCCATGATACGCAAACGGTAATGTTCGTTGTGTGCCACGGCGTGTGGTCTGGGGCCAACGATCGACATCTTGCCTGTTAGGACATTAAAAAACTGCGGCAGTTCATCCAGTGAAGTCCGGCGAAGAAAAGCACCTACTCTGGTGAGCCTGGGGTCATCGCGTACTACCTGTGCTACCTCGTTACCGTCTTCCAGTGTGATCATGCTGCGGAATTTCCAGACTCTGAACTCAGTGCCATCCATACCATAGCGTTTTTGTTTAAATAACACCGGGCCGGGTGAGCTGAATTTCACTGCCAGGGCTGTGATCAACAGCACCGGGCTGATAATGATTAATATCAGAATTGATAACAATAGGTCCTGCGTCCGTTTCAGAAATAACGCGATACCGGTAAACGGAGTATGGAAAACACTAACAATGGAAATGTCATTGATCGTCTGCCATTGTTGGCCATGAAACAGGTTAAACATGAACAGATCCGGAATCATAAACACCGAGGCAGTTGAGTCTGACAAGGAATGAATCAACTTGATGATGCGTCTTTTGGCACTAAACGGTAGGGATATATAGACCTGGTTGATCTCTCCGTTCTTTGTTTGCTCAATTAACGTCTCAAAGTTACCACGAACTTCACAAGATAAATCCGTACGCTTCGGATCCGGTTTTCGGTCTTCATAAAAACCCAGGAAATCATAGCCAAGGTCAGGATTTTTTTGTATTGCCTGTGCCAGATGTGTGCCGGTTTCTGTAGCACCTACAATAGCAACTTTCCGCCTGTCGTATCCCTTCTTGTTCGCGTAGGACATGATCGAGCGAGTCAACCTGCGCCATGCCAACATCGGCAAAGGAGTAACGACAAACCAGAAAATCATGGCCAAACGGGAAAAGATTTCACTCTGTTTGGTCACGTACAAACCAACCAGCAAAATCAATGCCGACATGGCCCATGTGGCTGCGGTCAATGTAGCCTCATGGGCGAATGGAGTATTCCGCCAGGGTCGGTAGAGGCTGAACATTTCTGCAATAATCAGAAAAACTGCAACGGCCAGGATATCCAAATAAATGAATTGTGGTTTGTTTGAAACATAGGCGTAGAGCTGTAACGTCATCTGCAACGACATATAGATCGACAGTGCGTCGAGCAATTTAAAGAATGCTGACACCAGCAACTGCTGGTTGCGATCACTATTCATACATACGGAATTTTAGATGATAGGGCACTGATCTTATCCAAATTAGTCGCCTGAATCGCTATTCATCTTGTCATACCACTCTCAATCAGGATCAATAATAGTATCAATCATTCAATATAGGGCCACAGTTCCTATTGTTTCATCAAAGCACCGACATCACAAGTGCGCCATACAATGGTGTGGGTTCGCTGTTATTTTTCGCTACTATTATACCAGTGCACACAAACTTGGTGCATATGGGTGATCATTGACTATGTTATCTTGGTCCAACCACGAGGTGATTGATTTTTTCCAGCCTGTTTATCCAATAATGATGATGTTTGCAATCAGCGAACGTTGTGGTATACTTCCCCCTATGCACGTTATCGCAAAAAGAGCTTTTGAAGAAGCCATGCGAAAATATCCAAATGAGAGAGAATCTTTAAGTGATGCTTATAAGATTCTCAAGGCTGGCACTTTTGACATGCCAATGGCATTAAAGAGCATCTTTCCGTCCCTGGATAACTTTAAGTACAAGAAGCATTTGTATGTGATTGATATTGGCGGTAACCATTTGCGTTTGCTGGCGGCTATATTCTTCACATCACAGAA
The DNA here is from genome assembly GCA_964543505.1 of uncultured bacterium. Lineage (GTDB taxonomy): Bacteria > Fidelibacterota > Marinisomatia > SCGC-AAA003-L08 > JACNLC01 > JAADGM01. Next base: position 4,638 of record CAZIYQ010000207.1, read on the forward strand.
GCTTTTTGTGAAGTATATCATTACACATAAAGAGTATGACAAACTCACAGAAAGGGCGAGGAAAGGAAAAATATAATGTTGGCTACCCAAGGCACCCATTCTTTTACTGACACTCTTCTGGACAAGTTTAACCGCTTTTCAAAAGCCGCTGAACCGCTGCTTCATATTCATAGTGAATCAGCCTACAAGAAGGCTCTGGACGCGCTGGATGACCTGTTCGACAGAACGACAGATAGTCCTGATGATCACTTGAACCATTTGATTGATATGGTTTCCAATGCGATTACCCGGTATGAAGATTCACTCCCGGAAATTCATATGATGGATAAGCGCATTGAAGATATGGATGCAGGTTTATCTATGTTACGCACCTTGATGTCTCAACATGGGCTTTCAGGGGCTGACTTCGAAAATGAGATTGGTAAACGCGCATACGTTAGTCAGATTCTCTCTGGTAGCAGGAAGTTATCCAAAGACCATATCAAGAACCTCTCTGACAGGTTTAGCGTTTCACCATCTTTGTTCTTTT
>CAZIYQ010000208.1:0-5085 GCA_964543505.1 uncultured bacterium
GGGGGGCAGCTCAAGCGTTATTAATCCGGGGGCAAAATTGAGGGGGAATGTCTCGACTGGACCTGTCTGTAAAATCGGTGGCGAGGTCGAGGATAGCATCCTGCAAGGCTACTGCAACAAACAGCACGATGGCTATTTAGGCCACAGCTATCTTGGGGAATGGATCAACCTTGGGGCAAATACGAACACAAGTGATCTGAAAAACAATTATAGCCAGGTTAGGGTCCAGCTTGGGAAGGAAACACTCGAAACCGGTATGCAATTCCTGGGCACAATGATGGGTGATTTTTCCAAAACGGGCATCTCTACCATGCTGAATACGGGAACGATCTGCGGGATTGGAGCAAATCTTTTTGGGAGCGGCTTTCAATCCAAAAACATACCTTCATTTGCATGGGGAGAAAATGGCAGGACTGAACTTGATAAATTCCTTAAAACCTGCGATATAATGAAAACCCGCAGAGGTTTACAACTTTCGATAGCGGAAAAGGAGCATCTGGCTTATCTTTACGAGCATATCATTACTCCATAAATATATTTGCCGTGAGGTGACAAACCGATTATATTTCTGCCCCAAATTTTGGAGATTTTTATGGATAATAAACAAATTGAGGGGTTGATTTGCCCCGCTTGTTCGACACCGATTACAGAAGAAGAGTTGCGTAAAAAACTGTATTGCCCGAAGTGTAAGAAAAACCTCAAGCATAAAAAATACCTCGCTTTCCTTGAATTCCTGATGATGCAGGGGATCGTCGCTAACCTTGATTTTTTTGATAAAAAACTATATGGCGATGAGATCAAGAAAAGTCCTGAAAACGATGAGTTGAAAGACGAAACTGACCCCAACGAGTTTGAAGACAAAAAGCTTAAGTTCGAACAGTACGAAGATGACATGGGGCTGAAAGTTGAACCCGAAGAGGAGGAGGAATCCGAAACAAACCTGTGGTCGGTAGTTGATGAAGATTGGATGGAGTTCAACAGGAAACATATCGAGAAAGACCTAAAAAAGGATAATTAAAGCCTCATGGAAAATAAAAACAGGAAACAGCAGAAAATCAATATCGAACTCGATGAAAAAGTTGCACCGGGAGAATATGCCAATCTCACGATGATCACACACTCACCCGCAGAATTCGTACTCGATTTCATCGGCATTTTACCAGGGATGCCAAAAGCAAAAGTGAAATCCAGAGTCATCATGGCACCCCAGCATGTAAAAAGCTTATTGCGGGTTCTGGGAGATAATATCAGGAAATACGAAGAAAAATATGGCGAGATCAAAATTATTAAACCGGAAGATCTGAAAGGATTTGGCGCAAAACTACCCGACGGTGTTTTACCAAACTAATGGCTAACGTATTCATTAAATCCCCGGTTCACCCCGGGGATTTTTTATGCCGAGATATTGCCGGACTGACTATCCGGGGATATTGTTCTGGCGATGTTCGCTAAGAAGTTTCTCTGCATATTTCCACAGGATTGTCAGCATCATGCCATAACCCACGCCAATCACCGCTCCGGCCATGACATCTGCCGGATAATGAACCCCAATATAAATTCTGGAGAACATGATTAATCCGGCAATACTCCAAAACAGGGATTTGTATTTATGATAAAGCCAGGAGAAAATCACTGCCACGCCAGCAATATTGGCAGCATGATTTGATGGAAAAGATTTATGTTTTCCCCCGGAACTGCCGAGATGATGGATCACATCAGAGCCCAGCCCATACCAGGGTCTCATCCTTAATTCAAAACCTTTGATGAAGCTTCCTGTCTGATCACAGAGAATGATCACCAGCGGGATCAATACAGCCAAACGCAGACGATTTTTACGATCTTTGACCAACAAGATGATCCACACGATCAGCAGTGGAATGACAAAATTCGCCGAGCGGTCGAAAAGCGGCATGATGAAATCAAATACCGGATTTGACAGCGAACGATTGATAAATATCAACAGATTTTTATCCATTTGAAAAAATAGGTCTAGCATTTTAGGAATCCCCTCCTTCTGCTTGAACTGTACAGACCGGCAAAATGATGATCGACTCTTGGGTTTGCAGGATGAGCAAGGACTGTCGACTGTAGGGAGCGTCAATCTTTAAAAATTGACTCGGTGTAATATTGCACGGTAACTTCATTTGTTTAAAATTACGACATGGGCAGTAAACGATCATACATTTCAAATTTAGTCTATCATAGAATTTTTCGATCATTTGATTTTGTAACCTGCCAGATCTTTTTTTATCCAAGGTCTGAACAATGAAAGGGAAAATAATGTTTGGATTTGGAAAAAAGAAAGTGGACAATAGTCATGGTATTACCGATGCCGATTGGTCCGAAAATGTCAATGCCGAGTCTGGATTCGTTCTGGTGGATGTCTGGGCTCCCTGGTGCGGCCCCTGTAAATTGATTGGTCCTATTATCGATGAACTCGCTGAGGAATATACCGGCCGTGTGACCTTTGGAAAAATCAATGCCGACCACAACCAGAAACCTCGTGATTTTAAGGTACGCGGCATCCCAACCCTACTGTTTTTTAACAATGGGAAACTGATCGATCGCATGGTTGGGGCTAAACCTAAAAATACAATCAGAGCCATGCTGGATAAATACATCCCACCTGCTGCGAAAGCCTAAGTCCTCAAATGAATGGTGACTGTACTTGCTCTTCTGTGGTATTGCAAGTTATACCAGCTGTAATTTTCTCATGTGCCAAATGATGAAATTGAACTCATTCGACTTGCAAAAGCGGGAAATAATGTTGCATTGACAACCCTGGTAAAGCGTTATTCTCCCCGCATCTATAATCTGGGTTTGCGAATGATGCGCAATCCGGAGGATGCCGAGGATATTCTGCAGGAAACTTTTCTGACCATGGTAAAAAAAATCGGTACTTTCAGAGAGCAGTCCACTCTTTACACCTGGCTTTATCGCATTGCCATGAATATATCACTCGAAAAACTGAAGGACAAACACCGAACCAATGTGACGGCATCCATCGATGACCCGGTCTACCAAAATCTGGGAAACTTTGAACCCCTCGAACTGCCCGATCTCGAAGAGGATGAGCCAACAGCTGACCGTTTTCGGAAATATCTCGATACGGCTATGGATGCCTTGAACGAAAAATTGAGGGCGGTCTTCATCCTACGGGATATCGAGGGCCAATCAATTGCTGATACTGCTAATATTTTAGGGCTGACGGCCTCTAATGTAAAAGTCAGACTGATGCGTGCCCGATTGATCTTACGGGATAAACTTTCGGAAAGCATGAAAGTGGAGGAATGGTATGATCACATTTAAACCTGCTGAAGAAATTAAAAGCCTGCTGTGCGATCAAATGGGTGAGGATTTTAATCAGCCAGCCTGTGAGCAATTAAAAAAATATATGGAAGAATGTCCGGAATGCAAGGTTTATTACGATTCCATTAAAAAGGTTGTCAAACTTTACCGTGTTACGGACGAAAACCAAGAAATTCCAGACGATGTTTCTGATCGTCTCTTTAAAGTACTGAATCTAAAAAAGGAAAACTGATGGAAAAATTATTGATCCCAGCCGAATCTGAAAATCTGCTTGGTATGATGGATACTCATTTCGGTCGTGCCCACTGGTATCTCGTTGTCGATACGGAGGGCAATCTACACTCATCAATTCCCGGGACAGCAGACTCTCAACATGCCGGGATATTCCAAATGGGTGAGAAACTCGGATTTCAAACCACACTCACGAGCCATATGGGTCCCGGTGCCTGGCAAAAAGCACAGAGACTGGGGATCAGGATCTACATGCTTGACCAACCACATAGTATTTTGGATGCAATCCGACTGTACAAAGAAGGCGGTGCCAAACTTCTCACTACTGATGAGGGGCTCAACTGCGGCGGGAATTGCGGTCACTGATCTGACTCTTTGAGTCAACCTGTGTTTCAGACCCCTCCCGATTCTAGCTTTTTAAGCTTTCGACGAACGGGACCTATTACTAAACCTGCATGATGATTGCTGTGTTAATGATTCACCTATAATTTTTCACCCAAAGAGTAGGCTTCACGTGTCACATCATAGAAATTAAGCTTCGATTCCTTCAAAAGATAACTTTAGGCAAAACTCTTCTCCATTGGATTTTTTTTATTACTTATCCTTCATCTATTTGATTCATGAATTATCTCTTATCGTTAAAAGATAAGCACTGATTTCTTATAATATTTATTGAGATTCATTATAAATTAAATGTAAATACACTTATGTGCAAAATTTCTATATAAATTTTCAGTAATTAATCTTTGCTGATTTATCGCTTTCGGCTTAATTTGTCCGTCACTTTATTAACCGTAAACAGGGTATTAATTTGGAGAGATAAAAGTCCGATTATATGAAAAAGACACAGAAGATTCACAAGTTTAACATCTATTTACTTACCATCGCGACAGCAATTGTTACTGTTGTTGTGCTGGCTAAAGCTGGCGTGTATTATCTTACCCCTCTCATCGACAGGCCTCATTCCCCTCTGCACAGACTTTGGAGACCCGGCGGGCTGGCAGGTCACGGACTTGGCATTATCGGCAGTTTTATGATTGTGCTAATGTTGGGATACTCTCTCCGAAAACGAGTCCGAAGGCTGCGGCGTTGGGGAAACATCAGTATCTGGCTGAATTACCACATCTTTCTGGGGATAGCCGGACCCGTGCTGATTATCTTTCATACATCTCTGAAATATAACGGCATCGTTGCTTTGTCATTCTGGTCTATGGTTGCTGTTGTCATTTCAGGGTTTTTGGGTCGTTTCCTTTACGTACAGATACCCCGTTCAAGATCCGGTGTGGAATTATCTAAAAAAGAAATCGAGAAGCAGAACAATGAGCTCCGCCTCACCCTGCAAAAGGATTATCAGCTCAACGAGGATGAAGTAAAACAACTGGAAAAAATGGGGCAGGCAGTAGATAAACATCCGGGGTTTTTAAGAGTCATTCTTCTATTCCCTTTCAAGAATCTTACCCTCGGTTTTAAAATTCGCCGGCAGACACGAATCATCATGGCTGAAAAAAAGGTTGGCCACGGGCATCTCAGAGAGTTACGTCGTCT
>CAZIYQ010000209.1:0-5061 GCA_964543505.1 uncultured bacterium
TTACAGATTGCAAAACGGTTCCAGTGGCGACATCCAATATATGGACATAAGTGTCGAGGTCGAGTTGATCTTGAATGGCATTGTGTGAATTTATATCGAAAGAATTACCAATTGCCACATATCCATCAAACCAGATATTCGCAGCCGGGTCCTGCGGGTTGCTGCTGTTGTTTGCAATAATTTCAACGGGTGTGGCGAATTGAGGGTCTCCACTGCAGGTGACCATTCCGGATGACTGGGAACTATGGGTCAGGCTGCAATCGTCTCCGGTATAGGTCATAGTGAGAATCGCCGGACGGTTCAGGTCACCACAATACATGCAGGCATTTTCATCACTGCCAATAACACCGTCCCCATTGAAGGTTCCTGATGTGTAAAGCACTTCAACTTCTGTCGTGCGATATCCCAGGTTGCCGTTAATTTCCAATGGAGTTGAGTGCTCGACCAGAAGGTCATCAAGTACGGTACTGTCCAAAACGACATCATAATCCATTGCTAGTGCATATTCCATACGATCTGACATGGCCAGCCAGGCATCATGTTTCAAATTGGCTTCTGCCAATTCCCTTCTTGAATGGTAAAAGTATTGTGAAGAACCGAGCAAAATAATTGTCAGGAGAGCAATTGCAACCGTAACCTCAACCATTGTAAACCCGTTGGAATCGATTGAATTATTTTTCATTGTGTACCTCATGATTTAAATTATTTTACCCGTTTCTGAAAACACAAAAATCTCCTCAGGAAAAAAGAGGAGATCAGTAAGGGAATTCCGCATTTGTAAATACCCTGCCGGTATTACCCCGATCGATGACCACGAATGCAACCAATCTCGGTTTGTGATGTGCATGTGCATGTTCATGTTTTAATTGTCAATTCCACCTGCAAAATTACCATTCTGATCGAGTGTTCTTGGGGAATCCAGAATACCATTGGGATCACATTTCAGCAGATAGGTCTCACCATCTCCGGAATAGGTATAATCTTCCTGATCAAAATAACTCCCCTGCAGCTCACCCTCTCTAATATTGACCCACCAGGCATCGAATACCGTCTCTTCAGTTGGTGCAATTGGATAGCCATAGCCTTCATTCTCGGCATAATAAACTCTGAGACGATCTCTAATTGTAGCGAGTGAGACATTAGCCTCACTCATCTTCACTTTATTCATATTGTTGGTATAGATGGGAACTCCAATTGCTGCTAACAAGCCTATGATCACCAGAACGATCATCAATTCTATGATTGAAAATCCGGACTGCTCAGGTCTAAACTTATTTCCACGTTTGCTGATCATGTGACTTTTTGTACAGCAGTCAACAGCAATTGGAGTTCCGTTTTATACACTGGTTTCAAATATCAGCAACCAGTATTAATCCATACCACCGGCAAAGTCACCAGCCTGATCGAGTGTTCGATCGGTATCCAGCCAGTTCCCACCAGCACAGGTAATCGTAAAAATGGATCCATCTCCTGTATAGGTATAAGAAGCGTCTGTAAAGTACTTACCTGTCAGTTCAGTTGCATTGATGTTATTCCATGTGGCACCAACAACTGGCGAGTCTGTTGCAACGACTGGATACGTACTGTTGTTTTCAGCATAGTACACCCGCAGGTCTGTGCGGATGGTACCGAGTGTAGCATCGGCTTCTGCCTGGCGCGCTTTGTTCATGTTACTGGTGTAAATCGGTACGCCTACTGCGGCCAAAATACCAATGATCACCAATACTATCATTAACTCTACTAATGAGAATCCAGCTTGTTTTTTTCTCATGATTATCTCCTTTTTTGTTTTATTTAACATGTGACTTTATTCACTTTTTTTGCGTAATTGAAAATGACTGTACTCTGTTGTTTCGTTTTACAGGTCATTTTATTACACCTGACATATGGAAGATGGGCAGATATAAGCCCAAGACTAAGACGGTTGCGATCACCCCTAAGCCTGCCAACATTACCGGCTCGAGAATTGTGGACATTTTATCCACGATCGTATTAAATTCCTGATCATTAAATTCAGCCACTTTTTCGAGCATCACTACCAGGGCGCCTGATTTTTCTCCTATGGAAATCATATTCACATCCAAGGAAGGGAAAATTCGAGGGAAATCTTCTAATTGGCTGCCGAGCGTATTGCCCTGTGAGATCTCATGACAGATACCGCTGACAACTTTATCAATGTATTTGTTATCTGCTGTTTGCGATGCAATCTTAAGACCTTCGATGAGGCTGACGCCGGCCTTCATTAGAATACTCAATGTGATGGTAATCCGCAGCATGGCTGATTTCTGCTGCATGGTCCCGAAAATGGGAATTGAAAATTTGTATTTATCAATAAATATACGGCCCTTTTCAGAGCGATAGAAGAGTTTGTAGGCACTTACAACGGCTACGATGATGATGACCATCAGGATTAGGTTGCCTTTCACAAAATTAGCGACACCCATGATGATGAGGGTGGGAGTGGGCAGCTTCGCACCGAAACCGGCAAAGATATCTTCAAACTTTGGCAGAAGTCCAAAAATGACACCGATCAGGATCAATCCAAAAAAGCCTCCTACAAATTTAGGATAACTCGTTGCTGATTTAAGTCTCTTACGGGTATGTTCTTCTTTTTCTACGAATGAGGATATCTGGGTTAGGATAGGTCCCATCCCGCCGCCAAGCTCTGCCGCCTGGATCATAGAGACGACCAAAATAGAAAATATCTTAGGATATTTTTTCAGTGATTCTGAAAAAGTCAGTCCGGACTGCACCATCCCCGTGATCTTGATGAGTGCCTCCTTCAGGACTTTATCCTTGGATTGTTTTGCGAGAATATCGAGGGCATCGACCAGCTGTATGCCGGCATTTAACATCGTTGACAGTTGCCTGAAAAAGATCGTTATTGCCTCTGGCTTGGCTTTCGGAGGAGTAAAGTTGATGTTGCTGAGCTTTAGCTTTTTCCTGTCTTTTTTTGCCGGTCTGATACTGACCAGTCGAAGCCCTAATTTTCGGATGTTCTGGACGGCATCATCGAGCGTGAGCCCATCTACAGAACCTTGAATTCTTTTACTGTTTTTATCAACAGCGATATATTTGTAAGCCAGCATCAGATTACCCTTATTATTTCACTCAGGGTTGTAATGCCTCGTGCAGATTTCTCTACACCATCCTCAGCCAGGCTTATCATTCCATTTTGAGCGGCCGCTTTTTTTATTTCAGATTCGGGTTGGTCATGTACAACGAGGTTCCTAATCTCACCGTTCATGAACATGACTTCATGCAGGGCAAGCCGGCCCCAGTAACCGGAACCAGAACACTGGTTGCAGCCTGCACCTTTGAAAAATTGGTGACCTTGAAGTTGTACGCCCCTGTTTTGCAGTGCCAGGCGGATCTCCTTTGGAGGATCATAGGGCTGCTTGCAATTGAGGCATATTCTCCGGACGAGTCTCTGGGCAGTGATCACGGATAATGAGGATGTAATGAGATATTTGTCGATCCCCATGTTTAAGAGGCGCATGATGGTTGCTACGGCGTCGTTGGTGTGCAGTGTACTCAGCACGAGATGTCCCGTGAGAGCTGCCTTCACGGCGATCTCACCGGTCTCCAAATCTCTGATTTCTCCAACCATGATCACATCGGGGTCTTGTCTTAAAAAAGAACGTAATGACGTAGCAAAAGTCAAACCCACCTTCGAATGTGTCTGGATTTGATTGACACCGGCCAGTCGGTATTCTACAGGGTCCTCAACCGTCATGATATTCAAACGCGGCGAGTTGATGTAATTCAATACTGAGTACAAAGTAGTGGTTTTACCGCTACCGGTCGGTCCGGTAACGAGGATCATGCCGTGGGCGGCATTAGCGATATCCTTAAATCTTGAAAGCGTATCCGGTTCCATTCCAACATCATCCAGACTCAGAGAGGTACTGCCTTTATCAAGAATTCTCATGACAATTTTTTCGCCATAGATTCCCGGAATGGAGGAGACCCGTATATCAACACTACGGCCCATGATCTTAAATTTTACCCGGCCATCCTGGGGAATTCTGCGTTCGGCAATATCCATCCCGGCCAGGATTTTAATACGTGCGACCACACCGTCCTGCAGGCGTTTATTGGCAAGAGGTAATTCTTTTAAAACACCATCAATGCGCAGGCGGACGCGAATCGATGATTCCTGTGGCTCAATATGAATGTCACTGGCGCGTTCCTGAACCGCCTGAACGAGCAGGGAGTTGACAAAAACGACCGCCGGGGCATCCGTCGCTTTTGAACGCAGGATATCGTCGCTGAGGTTTTCAGTAGTATCTTCAGCAACTTCTTCGTCCAACTCAACCAATTCCTGCAAGGTTTCCTCGAAATTAGCCTCTTCTGAAAACATTTGATTAATAGCGCTATCAATCTCTTCAGCGCTGGATTGTACTGCCTTAATTTCAAGTTCTGCTTTGCTGGATGCGATCTGCTGAGCTACCATATCAAAGGGATTCGCCATGGCAAGTTTCAGATATTTGTTATCGATGACTTCCAGGGGTATGATTTTATGGTAACGGCATACTTCTTCGGATAATTTTAATCCGATGAATTTATCAAAACCGTAATGCGAATCGAGTTTGACAGTTTCAAATTCAAACTGTGCCCGAAGCATATCTAGGTCTGACTGCTGTTGTGTTTTATTTGTGGTCAATTCTGCCATTTTAATATTTTACAGAAATATTATTAAGCTCAATTTCTGTCGAGTCCAATATAAACAAATATCAGACCAAGGGTACATAATTGGGAATTTATTATGTGTTAATTGTTGTGTTATTATTGGTTATCGATAGGTTCGGGTTGCTGTTATTACTGTGTGTAATGCCCCTTCGATCGAGGGTGTACTATTTATCTGACAGTCTGATTTCAGGTCAGTTTTACAGGTGTATTATTAGAAGCAGGTGAGTGGTATTCCTTCGGAATGCAGTGACAGCCTGACCCTGCGAGTTTGCGAGCACTTGGGGGCGTCGCTATGGCATCAGGTTGGAGTCCACCCCCTTCTGAATTAGTAGCAGCTTACAGGCAGTGAATTCCAAGAATTCAACTCAC
>CAZIYQ010000210.1:0-5007 GCA_964543505.1 uncultured bacterium
ATTTTCCGCATTTTTTGCAAATGGGTCACATCCTGCAGTAGTGCCTCAAATACTCTATCCTCCCCGTTATCTTCATGCTTCCGGACATTAAGCATTACGAGCCGCCTGTCGGAATTAGAGCCTCTGATGGTAGTCTCAAATATTTTGTTCTTAAAATCTTTGGCGGATATAAACAGTGATAGTTCTTTGGCAAAATCTTCTGAAAAGACAGAATCGCCCAAAGAGGACCCGACGAGTGCAGAGTCAGACTGCAGCCCCATCAATTCTTGAAAGGTAGAATTGTAACTAAAGATGATGCCATACTCGGAGAACCTCAGGTGTGCCAGGTTAAATTTGCTAAAAAGGTCATGCTCTTCGGCATCATGTTCTGATAATATGGGATTGTCTTTGTTCAGTTTTCGCTCGCTTTATGGATATAAAATAGACAACTAAATCAACCGAATGCAATGAGATTTTGGTCTGAATTTCAAGATATTTGTTAGCAACTTTATAGTGATGAATTAATTGGAATTGACAGCGAAATATTTGGCTGTCAGTAAAGATGAAAGAGTCGAAGGTAAATGGAGTTGAATTTGATTCTTACAAATGGGTTATGCCCGTTGTTGTTTCAAATATTTTGCTGCACCGCTCTAGAAGAAGGATAATTTTGTTGAGGGCGTATCAATCAAAAGATAGGTTTTGGCGATAATATCACGGGCAGACAATGGTTTAAATAAATAGCTGTCGGCACCATTGGTCAGGGCTTCTTTTATAATATCATCGGTCAAAAACCCGGATATAATGATGATCTTGGCATGGACATTTTTTTCTTTGATGGCTTTTAGGAGTTCGATTCCATCCCAATCTTTCAATTTGATATCCAGAAAAATCAATTGATAGGTGTCCATCTCGGCCATCTTTAGTCCATCGTGACCCGTGTCGACAGTATCCACCAACATGTTCATTTCTTCGAAGAGGTCTTTGAAGAAATGACGAACAGAGGGTTCGTCATCAACAACGAGAACTCTTGGGATATTTTTGGGTGTCTTAATTTGATAGCGCTTCATTTTACCCTTTCCTTAAGTTCAGCAGGGACCAAACCACTTTTATCCTTTGTGAAATTGGTAAATTCTGAATCGACAATTTCGAGAGAGAGCATGATGATCAATTCAGTTTTTTGCTTGGTATGTTTCTTCGATTTGAATAATTCACCTACGAAAGGAAGCAGCCCTAAAAAAGGTACCCGAACATCAGTTTCCATATCCGATTCCTGCATGATCCCGCCAATTACAACGGTCTTACCTGTCTCTACTAAGATTTGGGTATTTGCCTTCCGGGTTGCAATAATTGGAATCCCATCCGGTGTCCAGCCTTGCTGATAATTAGCTTGGGGTTGAATTGATACGGTAATGGTCGAATCATTGTTAATATGGGGTTTTAAACGCAGCATCAGGGTAGCATCCTTGAATTCGTATGAGGTCACACCGTATTCATTTAATTTAGGATATGGAATCTGATCACCGACTTCGATTGTAGCGTTTTGGTTGTCCAAAGTTATCAGATACGGCGATGATAAAAGATTCAGGTCATTAACAGTAGAAAACATATTAAAAGCCACATCGATACTGGTATTCAGGAAGCCCACTCCTAATCCCTGTCCAAGTGGGAGTGTTGGTTGGGCTGGCAGGGCACCCGTAATATCTCGCAAGTCAAAGATAGTCCCGGCAGCAACCTTTTTACCTGATGTGAACCACTGGATGCCTCTGCTATCATTTTTTTTCAAAGTGATTTCCGCAATAATGGCTTTGATGAAGACCTGTTTTGTCGCCCTGTCCAAGTCTCGAATGATGTGTTCGAGTTCATAGACCTGTGTGCGGGTGTCCCGATAGATCAACGTGTTAGTTCTGGCATCCGCATAGACACTTCCTGCGCCGGGTGTAACCAGGTTTTTCAAAACATTGGCCAATTCCTTTGCCTGTGTAAATTCACAGTGGTAGCTGTATAATTTTGTTTCAATTGCAATGGCTTTTTTATCTGCTACCAGATATTTACCGGGTTCCATGAGTTCCTGGTATTCCAGATTGTACAATTGACAAATAATTCTGAGGATTCCCAGTGGGTCCACATCCACGAGGTCAAGTGTTATCAGCATCTCGCTGATAGCCGGATCTGGTATAAAAGTCAACCCGCTTTTTTTGCTGATGATATGCAGCACTTGGTTAAGGGGTACATCTTTAACGTTAATGGATATTGCATCTAATCGAGTCCTTTCAACTAATGGATCACTCGTTAAATAGTTATTAGCAGAACCTGCTGCGAAGGCAGTAAACAGCAATATGAAACTGCCGCCAATAATGTGCATTGAATATTTTTTTAACTGATGAAGGAAATGTATCATATCAAATTATTCCTGAGTAAATTGGACCGTAAATATGTCGTTTTCATTTGAGAGGATGATCATGGAATCAAGGATCGTATGTACTGTATAGTCCTCGAGTTTGTCACCAATCTCATAGATGTCACCATTGATGATGGCATAGGGATTTAACTTGTCCCAGACAATTCCCGCGATACTGATTTGAGGGCGTTTCTTTTTTGGGATTACCTTGGGTTTTTGGACTTCAGCAATTTCATCAGGTTCAATCTTAGCGATAAATGGATCTCTCATTTTGGCAATGTTGATCTCGTCAGTTTTTTTGTCGATGAAGCGAATATAATCCACAAGGGCAGATTGGTCCCTATTAACTTCTTTTTCTATCGTTTTAACAGCTACCTGATCGACGCCCAGTTTTTGATCAATTGCAGATTTTGATTGTTCCGAAAACAGTCCTGTATCACTGACAAAGTTTAAAACCAGTGCTGATATGATGATCAGGAAAACAGTGATCAGTGCAACTCTAATTTTATTAGTTTTCATTTTCAGGAATTTTCATTAGAACGGATATGATTAAATTGTAACGGTAAATAGCGGATTCTTTGGTAGGTATGATTTTCAGTTTTTCTACCAGCAGCCATTCAGGATTAGCCTCTAATTTACCAAGGAAGGTTACAAAATTTTTATATTTCCCGATGAGAGAAGCGGTGATTGAACGTTTTATATAGTTTGGTTTGATCTTCTCAACACTGTTCACAGGATCGAGAGTTGCAATCGTGAGATTGGATTTCTTACTTAAATTATCAATGACCGGCATCATCGCATTAAAATTTCTGTCTTTCAGCAATCGGTCTTCAAACTTTGCTTGTAATTTTTTCAGATTATCAATCTGGTGTTTTACGCTGTCAATAGCAGAGCTAATATTCAGGTCAACCAGGTCAACGTAAGTACCTTCGAGGTTAATTTGACCTGATATGAGGTCATCATAATTTCTAAACTCCGGCAGAATGAAAAAATTTAAAAAAATAGCAGCACAGGCAATATATCCCAATATCCCCAAGAGATACCATTTCAAATTAGTAGAGCCTGATTTACCAAAGGATAATTTTTTCATTCAAAATACCCCAACGAAAAAATCAGTTTCAAATTATCATCATCTTTATAAATTCGATTATTCAGGATATCTATTTTCGAATAGACGGGTTCCATGGTGGAACTGGCAATAAGTTTATCGCGATAATCATCGACACTATAGATATCCTGCGTTTTATTTTTGAATACCATATAACCGTCAATGCGGACTTCGGGAACTTCCTCATGTTTTTGTTTTGATCTTTTGGGGTTTTTCTTGGCCTCCTCTTCATCGAAGGGTTTAAATTCAATACTCGACAAAACCAAATCCTGCGGCAGTAATTCTGCGATGTCATAAAGCCTCGCCTGCCAGATGGATGGCCGGTGCTTTTCTTCCAGGTATAGTGGAAGAAATTTCTTCAACTGATTCCGCTCATCTACCAATCTTTTTAAATAAGTCAACTCAGGTTTCATCTCGACAATGTTTCCTTTAATGGATTTCATTTTCGATTCATAAACAGAAGTTTTGAATTTTATTGAACGATACATATTGAATAAGAGAAAGAATGAAAAAAACCAAATAATTGAGCTCAGCAGGATAATGAACTGCTTTTGGTGCTCTTGATGCCTCTTATAGGTAGCTGTACTTAAAAAATTTAGTTGATATCTCATTTTCCTAATTTCTCATTGCAATGCCCAGTGCCGTACCATACTGGTATTTGTCATCTTCATCAATTTCCGTGCCGACCAAAAATGGATCCATTGGTTCCCAGAATTCCACGGGTTTATTAATGAAGAAGGTAGTATCATTGATGACATTCGCAATCAAATGATCATTGCATAATCCGCCTGTCACATAAATTTTGTCAATTGCTTTTTTAGATTGATTAGAATAGCTGATATTAAACCTGGCGATTGTGTTGATAAACTTTACGACGGAATCCCAGACTTCTTTTTCCTCTTCACGAGTTACTTCTTTATGCTCGATCAAATGCTTGTAGAGCCCCGAATTTCGCCGGTAGTCTTCTGCGCTGGAGTATTGAATTCCCTGATAACGGACAAGAATCTCATTCAAAATGCTCCCACCAAAGGGGATAATCATAAAGGATGGATCTAAGTCGGGTGAGAGAATAACATAGCTGCAATGAGAAGCACCAAGTTGTAATAATCCGACAGTCTCGGTCAATTCATCAAATTGTGATTGAAAGAGATTCAGAATAGCGAGTGTATCGGTATCCAGAATTGGTATAAAAGATGCGAATTCTTTGAGCATGGGTAAAAAGGTATTCACATTTTCTTTTAATAAGGCTCCAACGAGAATAACAAGTTTTTTTTGTTTTTCCTCTCTACGCAGGATCTGGAAATCGAATTCATATTTATTTGCCGCTTCCGGTAAAAGGGCTCCCAGCTCCCAAAAAATCATCTGTTTCAGTTCTTTCGTACCGACTTCGGGGATTTTGATCACAAACAAATTATTGAAGTGACTGCTCAGCGCAACCTTGATGGTTGCCTTGCTGTAGGATACTTTTTCGAGTACCCCTCTCAATGCTTTCCTGAAGAATTGGTCATAGACATCGTTAAAC
>CAZIYQ010000211.1:0-4973 GCA_964543505.1 uncultured bacterium
TTTGCCAATAATGCCCTCATCGGTGGCGCTAAAATACAGGGGAATTACTATCGGGTCATGGGATTGGACGAAGTGCATCCCTTTGCCGGGTACACACGCAATCAGGGCAGGGAGAGTCTGCATCTGGGTGGTACAGTCATTTTCAGAAAACCGATCGTATCGGACCCCTGGACATCCTTGACCCTTGAGGGCTGGCAGCACCATTTCAGGAATACAGCCGTATTTGATCCACAATATTGGCAGTCGGATGCATCCATTACCTCGGTGAGTCTTAAACTGCACCATTTCAGGAAATTCACGCCCTTGCTGACAATCGATAAGGAACTGGTTTTACGCTATGCCACCAATAACTCGCATGATTTTACAGGTGTCTCTTTTGGTTCACGACTGAGCTGGAGGATGTCCCGCAAATTCACCATCAGAGGGCATCTGACGGCCACCCACGTCATTCAGGACGGACTGAGTCAATATCAGCCCTCGGCAGCAGGCAGCCTGGATCCGGATTTTGAAAGCCTGGTTTGGGACCGGTCTGCCTCCGGTGATTTTCTGCTCCAGCAGAGGCAATATGTGCCGGGAGTGGCCTCCATGAGAATCGCACCGGTTGGGGAAGTGACCAGTTACACAACCGCTTTTGCATATGGTGCTGAAATAGGCAGCGTGGGACCCCTCTCCCTGATTGCTGATTATCTGTACACTCCCGATGATCTGCTGATGGCTGGCGGCACCTACCATCAACTGTTCTCGGCGGGTTTGTCCATGGACTTGGGCATCCTTAAAATTTATGTTCCGCTCTACATGAATTGGGATACTTCCATCAAATATGGGAGTCGGGATTGGACGGATCACATCCGGGCTGAAATCACCTTCAGTGCTAACAATTTCAGATTGGGGAGATGACCGTGTTTAGAAGTTTAATTATTCTGTTTCTGTGTGTGGTGATGGGTTTTTCCGCGCCCTCAACAAGTGTGGGAAAAAGATCGTACGAGCTCATCAATCTCCTGAGCCGAACGGATGAAGGAAATCCTGTCAAAGCCTGGGTCTATTTTACAGATAAAGGCTATTCTGCTCCTGACGAGATGCAGCAGGCTCTGAACGCCGCCGGGGCGGCACTGAGTGAAAGAGCACTCAGGCGCCGCGCCAAAACCCGCCAAGCTGAGCTATTTGATGAGAGGGACCTGCCCCTGGCCCCGGGCTATGTGGCCGCCGTCCTGAATACCGGATCTCAAAAAAGGGTCTTTTCAAAATGGCTGAACGCTCTGTCGGTATCCGCAACCACGGCTCAGTTGAACGAAATTGCAGCCCTGCCTTTCGTAGAAAAAATTGATCCGGTTTATGGCGGAATTCGCCGTGAAGTTGAATCAACCCAGGTATCAGCACCGACCTTTCCTGCACAAATACCGCTGACCCGTAACGATTACGGCCCCTCGCTTTATCAGCTGGAAGAGATGAATGTGATTGCCGCGCACGAGGCGGGCTATACCGGGGAAGGCATTCTGGTACTGATGCTGGATACGGGCTTTTATAAGAGTCACCAGGCTCTTCACCTCGACCAAATCGAAGGCGAATGGGACTTCATCAATGATGATGGCAATACACAAAATGAAGAGGGCGATCCCGTCAATCAACACAGTCATGGCACCGCCACCCTATCGACACTCGGCGGAAGTTTTGACGGTGAACTCTACGGACCAGCCTACAATGCACATTTCCTGCTGGCCAAAACCGAAGACATTTCGCAGGAAGTACCCATCGAAGAGGACTGGTATGTGGCCGGTCTGGAATGGGGCGAGGGGCTGGGGGCCGATGTGGCTTCCTCATCTCTCGGCTATATCGATTGGTACACACAGGACGATCTGGATGGCCAGACGGCAGTGACCACAATCGCCGTGAACACAGCCATTGAAAATGGCATGGTCATCACCACGGCAGCGGGGAACTCGGGGCAGGGCGGTCTCATTGCCCCGGCCGATGCTTTTATGGTGCTGACCTGTGGGGCCGTGGATTCTACCAGCGAGATTGCCGGCTTCAGCTCGAGGGGACCCACCGCCGACGGACGCATCAAACCTGAAGTCTGTGCCCGGGGTGTGCAGACTTTCTGTGCGGCTGTGGATGGACCAGATACCTATCGGCATGCTTCGGGGACTTCTCTTTCTACGCCCCTGATCGGAGGTGCCTGTGCCGTCATCTTAAGCGCCCACCCCGACTGGACGCCCCGGCAGGTACGAGCTTCGCTCATGCTCACAGCCGACAATACGGATTCCCCCGATAACGACTATGGCTGGGGCATCATCGATGTGATGGCGGCCATCAATTTAAGCCTGCTCACAGGCGATGTGGATGGCAACGGACTTGTGAACATCGTGGATATCGTCCTGGCCGTTAATTATCTCGTCGGATCACAGACACCGGACGCTTACCAATCCTTTCAATCTGATATCAACGAAGATGGAATTCTGGATATCACCGACATCGTGCTGATGGTCAATATTGTTCTCGGGCTCACGGACTGAACACCAACCCTCCACTTAACCAAAGCCGATGAATTTCAACAGTGAGTTTGTGGTCATTCTCCTGGGCTTCGGGATTCTCTCACTCGCTGCGGGGCGCATTGGAGAATTTTTTGCCCGAATAAAGTTTCCCCTGATCAGTGGTTTCCTGGCCACCGGGATTTTAGTGGGTCCTCATGTGCTGGGATTCATCCATGTGGAAGCCCTCGAAAAATTACGCTTCATCGATGAGGTATCGCTGGCCTTCATCGCTCTTGCCGCAGGCAGCGAACTCTACCTCAAAGAATTAAGGGACCGCCTCAGAAGCATTCGCTTTATTACAACCGGATTGGTAATCGCCACCTTTATTCTGGGTTCTTTTAGCATGTATTTCCTGGCAGACCTCCTGCCCTTCATGCGGGACCTACCGGCCTCCGGGAAAATTGCAATATCCATCCTGACCGGTGCCATTCTGGTAGCGAGATCACCCTCTTCAGCCATTGCCATCGTGAAAGAACTCCGTGCCCGGGGTCCCTTTATTCAAACGGTATTGGGAGTGACGGTCATCATGGATGCGGTGGTGATCATTGTATTCTCCGTAAATTCCGAAATAGCCCGGGCCATATTATCCCGGGTTGCTTTCAACCCCTATTTTGTGCTGACGGTACTGGCAGAATTGTTCATCTCTCTCGTAGGCGGCTATCTCCTGGGGAAGTTTATCTCCCTGCTGCTTGCTTTGCCGTTTGGCAATCACATCAAAACGGCAGCGATTTTGTTGGCGGGATATTCGGTCTTTTTCTTTTCAGTCCGTCTCGAGCACTTGAGTGCACAGTTGATAGGCCTTGCGCTGGCCCCCGAGCCCCTGCTGGTCTGCATGGCGGCTGGCTTTTTGGTGAGCAATCACATCAAGAGCCGGGATAAATTTTTAGCCTTGCTGGAAGATATCGGTCCCATGATTTATGTGATCTTCTTCACACTTACGGGAGCCTCGCTGGAGTTGGATATTCTGACAAAGGTTTGGTCCATCGCCCTGATCCTGTTTGGTGTCAGGCTCGTGGGGGTTTTCATCGGTTCTTTTAGCGCGGGTGCACTTGCCAAAGACCCACCGCTGCACAACCGTCTGAGTTGGATGGCCTATGTGACACAGGCAGGAGTGGGATTGGGACTGGCGAAAAATGTGGCGTTGGAATTCCCCGAATGGGGTTCTGCCTTTGCCACTTTGCTGATTGCCGTGATCATCATGAATCAGATTGCCGGACCACCGCTCATGAAATGGGTCCTCCACAGAGTTGGCGAAGCTCACGACAAAGCCACGATGCCTGAATTCGATGGCATTCGGGATGCCTATATTTTCGGACTGAATGCACAATCCGTAACTCTGTCCCGGCAATTACAGCAGCATAACTGGCAGGTGAAGATCATCACCCGCAGTCAGAGAGAAAAGCAGGATCTGCCCACTGAAGATGTGCTAGTGGAAGTTGTTAAAGTATTCTCTCCGGGAACTCTCAAAACCATCAAAATGGAGGCAGCTGATGCGGTGATCTCCTTTTTGCCGGATGCCGAGGGTTTTGATCTGTTTGAGTTGATTTTTGAAAAATACGGAATAGAGACCACCGTGCACTGTTTGAAAGACCGACTGAACCACAGCCTGTTCTCGGATCTCGGCGTGCAAATGGTGGAACCCAATACGGCCTTCATCAGCCTGCTGGAGCACTATGTGCGCTCCCCAGCCGGCACCTCCATGCTGCTGGGTATGAATGCAGGTCAGGATATGACGGATGTGGTGGTGAACAATCCCAATCTCCACGGCATTTTATTAAGAGAGATGCGGCTGCCCCTTGATGTGCTGGTTTTATCCATCCGCCGCAGGGGTCATTCCATTCTGCCCGGCAACGCCACGCGCCTGCGGCTGCATGACAAACTCACTATGGTGGGTCCCCAGGAAAAACTCGATGAAATACTCTCCCATTTTGATTAGGCGATTTTCTATGGTTATGTCATTCTTAAAAGATACTGATAGCGTTTTCCATGGAACCCTGAAGGGCTCCAATGTGATGCATCTGTGAAATCAATTCATATTCAATCCCTCCGGGGTTGTTTTCTTCTTTGTCAGAATCACGCCCGCCAGTGCTCCGCACTGTCGGGTAAACCCGCCACAATACAACTTGTCGGGTAAAGATTCTCACAGATGACACGGATTGTTCAACCCCTTCAGGGTTGTGTTCTTTGGAGTGCGGCGAAGTGGACTCCAAAAACTGGACAATACTATTTCCATGAGCCTTTAGCCCTTAGCAGGGAACCTGTCCTCCGCTGGCGGAGGTGTCCTCGGGACTGGCCCTACGGACAGCTCTGAAGGACGGAGGTGGAATAAACCGGAAGTAACAGAAACGTCACTGATAAAATCTGTGCTTTCTCTGCGTTTAGAAAAAAAGCTACAGAGAAATTGACCCTAAAAACTGGACAGTGTCTTATGTGCACTGGATGATA
>CAZIYQ010000212.1:0-4915 GCA_964543505.1 uncultured bacterium
TGACTTATATTGTTATTATTAGACTTATATATAGAATGCGGTAAACCTGGGCTAAATTTACCAATACTGGAGCTATTTCTCTCTATACAAAATCTCCTAATTCACTGATATTATATCAACTTAATAACAACACTCAATGTATTATCGGGGGGTGGCAAGCCTCTGTGAAAACTAGTCCTCAAATTCCCCGCTTGCCGTGACCTGATTACCCTGATCACTACACGACAAACAGAATGCAAAAAGGGATGCCAATGGCATCCCTTTTTGGCAAATTGGAAATATTATGTGAAGCAATCCACACTTGTTTCAGGTTTAGCGGCCGATCCAGAGCCCCAGTGAATAATTCATACCGTCGGGAACATTGGGTGCATTGCCTTCGACAGCATAGCCGAAGGGGACGGTCTTCCATTCACCGCTGTAGGACCCCATATAACTCACTGCTCCGCGTATTCCCAGAATTGGGTTTATCCTCATAATCAGTGAAGCTTCAGGGCGATAGACCACATACAGTTTCTCAAATTTGAGATGGTCCACATTAGCGAAATTGTTCAGGGGATTATCAAAAGAGGGATTTTGTCTCACTTCGGAGATTTCGATATCCGTATTACCACCGCCCAGCATCACGCTGCCTTCAAAAAGTAGGAAGGGGCGGATAGGATAGCGGCGGGTGAGGGTTACGCCGCCATAGCCCGATTGAATGCTGAGATGGCGGGAATATTCGGCATCCTTAATATTCTGTGTGGTAGCATAGCCTGCACCAAGAGCCCCGAGGAACCAACCGGGACCGATGGCCTTCTGACCACGGAATCCGACGAAAGTAGCGCCATTGTTATTGATGGGCGCAAAACCGAATCCGGTGATAAAGCTGTTGATCCCGGAAAAATCGAAATCCAGAACGTTGAAATCGATTCCAAATCCGCCCTGTGGACCTTTTTTAAAAGCCCGGTCTCGGTGGCGATTGTTCATCCTGCATTGGTCTGGAGTCTGGCAGCGATCATCATCACATCTACCTCCATCACAAGCGGGTCCGGTTTCACGCAAGGGCGAATGTGGTCCTGAAGGTCCGTCGAATTTGTATTGAAAGGCATGTTCTCCCGAGTCATCATCTTCACCATGCCACAGAAAACTTTCCTCATCTGAATCATCATCATCGTGCATCTTAAAAAACATCTCTTTGCCATCTTCATCGTTCCAATTGAACTCGCGATGACTGGATCCATCCCCCTGCAGTTCTTTGAAGGGAAATTCATTTTCATCGTCGTCATCATTTTTAAAGAATTTGTGGAATCCATGCCCTTGATGTTTTTTCCGGCGGTGTCTGTAAGAGTCTCTATCTGGTCTGTCCTGACCTTTGATGCAACATTTTGGCGCCATTGGCCCTGACTCATCTTCGTCATCTAATTCAATAACCATAACATTACCGCCCTGATCTAAATCATCCAGATTCAGTTCGAGATCTTCCAGTTCATCCGCATCTCCACTGATTTTGACGATACATTTTGTTTCCCCTTCAGAATCCCCAAGATCAAGATTTAAGTCTTTTAATATTTTTTCTAGGTCAATCTCGTTCTCATCGATATTAAGATTGATTTCACGAACCTGGGTTTCAATGCTGTCACCTTTGGTGATTTTGGTTGTGACCACAAGAGTAAGCGGTTTGTCCCGACTTTCTAATTTGAAGAGATTGTGATCGTTGTCTTCCAGCTCTATCGTGGGTTCTGCTGTAACTTCGACTTCCACTTTTTTGTCCGCTTTATCCTGTGAAGCGAAAGTCAGGGCAAAGAGGGAGATGAGTCCTAAACTGCAGGATAGCAGGAGCATTTTTTTCATAGTGACATTCCTTTTTTGTATTGTTAAAACACTTCGTTTATTGGAATTAATGAATAATAAATACGACTGTTGAAGTATAAACCGGATATAAAATGCCTGAATTAGTAGAAAAGTTCCGGATGGAATTATCGCCCAGTCTCAATATGTTTAGGATGGGCAATATTCTGGACTTTTTAGTTTAGTAGCAGTTTTATTCCGGTTCGCCCAGAATATGCGAGACCTTTTTTAATAATTTCAAGGGGCTGAAAGGCTTGGTGAAATAGTCATCCGCACCGGCTTTCCGCCCTCGCTCCAGGTCCACTTCCTGTTGAATCGCCGTTAGCATAATGATATAAATGTCGCGGGTGGCATCATCCTTCTTAAGGGTCTCACAAACTTCGAAACCATCAATCCCTCCTTTAGGCATCATGACATCCAGCAGCATAAGATCGGGATGTTCCTTACGGGCTAATTCCAGGGCGGTGGGTCCGCTTTCAGCCTGGAGTAATTCATAATTACTGGATCGGAGTGTGACGTGTATCAACTCTCGGACTTCCATTTGGTCATCTACAATTAATATTTTTTTCATAATGATTTTGAATTTTTATTTTTTGTGTTTTCTTCAATTGGTAATGTAAAGGATACTATTGTACCTTTTCCGTATTCACTTTCGACATGGATCGATCCACCGTGCTCTTCTATTAAGCCTTTGGCGATGCTCATGCCAAGGCCGCTTCCCTCGATGGCCGTATTAGAGGCATCCACACGGTAAAACTTGTCAAAGACCTTAGCCACCTGTTCTTTGGTCATCCCAATGCCTTCATCACTCACAGCGATATTAATAAAACCACCGGAAGATGAGCAGTTAATTTTTATCCGGCCGCCGTCAGGCGAATATTTTACTGCATTACTGATCAAATTTTTAAAAACCTGACCAATTTTCTCACCATCAAGATATAATTCCAGGTTCTCCTTTGGAGGAACGAATTCGAAGTGATGGTTTTTCTTCTGTTCGATGAAGGGTTGCAGGACTTCTTCAACGATCTGTCCCAGATCCCAGATGTTTTTCTCAAGTTTGTAACTGGTTTCCGACTCAATGCGTGAGATATCCAGCAGATCATTGATGATGGTCGATAGTTTCGCGGCCTGATTATTAATATGTGTGAGGAATCTATCCTTTTCATCAGGCGTGATGTCGTCCCGCATCAGCAGAATTTCAGAAAAACCTTTGATTGATGTGAGAGGTGAGCGCAATTCGTGGGCTGCGGTTGAGATAAACTCCGTTTTCATCCTGTCAACTTCCCGCTCGTGACTGACATCGTGGAAATTATAAATAATTTGGGAGGTTTTGCCGTTTTTATCCCAAATCATGGATGTCCGTGCTCTTAAGAAGACGGGGTATTTGCTGTTTTTTGTTGGAACTTCAAAATCGAACTGATAGCCTGTATCCTGGTATTTAATGTGAAGGAGCACCTCTTCCTGCAGTTCTTTATCTACAAAAATCTTATCGATGGATTGGTTAAGCATTTTATCAGCCTTAACATTCAAAAGCACCCCAGCAGACGGGTTCAACTGCAGGATGCGATTGTCGAGATCTGTCACAATCATACCGTCAGCCATCGACCTTTGGATAGCGCTGATGTGGTCCCGGGCTTCTTCAGCATCATGTAGGGCTGCTTTTAATTCCAGGGTTCTTTCCTTGACTTTGATTTCGAGAGATTCACGATAGTCATGGAGTTCGGTCATATCGATGATCTGGGCGGTGTAATAAGCTGGTTTATTACTGATTTTTACAACCGACATACTAATATTCACCCAAATAATCTCTCCATCATGGCGTTGGAGGGGCCTTTCAGCATGCACGTGATCTTCGGGGTCTTGCAGGAGTTTAGCGGCGATTTCCATAATTCCAGGTTCATCACTCTCAACTTCCAAATCAGAAACATTCTTTTTGAGGAGTACTTTATTAGAATATTTCAGAAGTTTGGCGATACTCTGATTGGCTTGTTGTAAATCTCCCTCGAGTGAAAAAATTAATATTCCTGCTGCCGCATGTGAAAATGCAGATCTGAAGCGCTCTTCACTGTCTTTTAGTTTTAGTAGTAGTTCGTGCCGGTCAAAACCAATTTTAATGGCGTGGTAGAGATCGGTCATCGCTACAGGTTTGCGAATAAAATTGATCGCACCCAACTGGATTGCCTCTATCGCATTGTCTACATCACCATGTCCTGTAATAATAATTGACATGACATCCGGCTGGATCTCTTTTGCTTTTTCAATGAGTTGAAAACCATCCATGCCAGGGAGTCTTATGTCCGTGACAATGATGTCGATTTCAGTTTTTTGGAGGATCTTTAGGGCTTCTGTAGCAGAGTTTGAAGTCTCAATAAGGATAGCTTCATCTAAGCTGTTTAGACCTTCTTTTATGAGGTTACACAGTACAACTTCATCTTCAACAATGATAACTTTTCTTAGGCGCATATCCTCTTATCGGGTTAGGAGAAATTCAGACAGGGCTCAAAATATTTTGCTAATGGTCGGGGGGAATATAACAATAAATCACCCTATAATTGTGAATGAAATTACTGAGCTGATTCTTCTTTTTGATCGAGGAAGTTTTTAAAATTTTCAATTAATTCGCGGGAGTCCAGAAAGGCCTGGAATACTTCCGGGTCAAATTGTGAATCACATTGATCTTTCATTATTTGAATGGATTTATCTACGGAATAGGCAGGTTTATAAATGCGCTTTGTTGTTAGTGCATCGAAAACATCAGCCACAGCTACGATGCGTCCTTCGATGGGAATTTCATTTCCTTTTAGTTTCCGGGGATACCCACTACCATCAAATTTTTCATGATGCGTATAAGCAATTTTTTCGGCCATTTGCAGCAGGGAGGATTCAGAGTTCTTTAGAATATTATGTCCAAAAACCGTGTGCTGTTCCATAAGCTTTTTTTCTTCTGTCGTATGCTTGCCCGGTTTTAGCAAAATTTTATCGGATATTCCAATCTTGCCAATATCATGCATAGGGCTGGCTTTTTCAATAAGTTTGACAAATTTCTTGTCCAACTGCATTGCATTGGCGAGGATTTTTGAATATCCAC
>CAZIYQ010000213.1:0-4814 GCA_964543505.1 uncultured bacterium
AGACCTCCTCATTTGATGTAGAGGAGCACCCCGGGAGGATGAGGAAAATTGATAACAGGGCAAAGATGGTTGATCCTAAATTGTGTTTCATGACTTACGGGCTCCTTTAGCAGTGATAATTGAAAAATTTCATTAAAGTCTTTGATTGGATAATACGGAAATCCGGGTCATAAATGTAGCGTGATTTGCCTGTTGAGAGCAATTGACAATCGCCGTTCTTCAGCTGATTGATAAGGGAATTTTGAAAATCTTTTTAAACCATAATTTGGAGTTACAAACTGCTTTGTTTTTCAATAAGATTGAATAGGGCGTGAAACCTAAATTTTACGCCATGCCAACTGCATTTAACGAACGACTGGTTTCTCATTGTGAAGGGAAAAACAATAGACTCTGCATCGGGCTCGATTTAGATCAGGATCGAATACCGGATGATTACCCCCGATCCGTTGAGGGTTTGGAAAAATTTGGCAAGGAAGTAATTGAAGCAACCATAGAGTTCACAGCTGTTTATAAGCTGAATATGGCATTCTATGAACGGCATGGCTGGGCAGGATATGCCATGATGGAACGGTTGGTCGAATTCATCGATCATCGGGCAATAACCATTGCTGACGGGAAGAGGGGAGACATAGGGAATACGGCTAAACATTATGCCCATGCGATTTTTAACACATTGGGATTTGATGCACTGACCGTTTCCCCCTATATGGGCAGGGACGCCATCCAGCCCTTCATTGAGGATGAAACACACGGTGCTTTCGTTCTTGGTTTAACTTCAAATCCCGGGGCAGAGGATTTTCAGTTGAAAGAACATGATGGGATCCCTCTGTATTTGGAAGTTGCTGAATTAGCGAGTTCTCTGAATCGGTTTAATAATTTGGGCTTGGTGGTTGGCGCAACGAAACCAGAGCAAATGCAGTCGATAAGAGCTGCAGCCTCCGGACTTGCCTGGTTGATCCCGGGTATAGGCGCTCAGGGAGGTGATTTAAAAACATCCGTTACCGTAGGGAATCAAACCGGGCCGGGAATCATCAATGTCTCCAGGGGCATTCTCTATGCCGGCGATGGCAGCCTCGATGCTGTCAGGGCAGCAGCATTAGATTTTACGAAGCAAATCAGAGATGTTCTATGAACGAAGGTGAACTGAAAAAATTATTGGAAGATTCCGGTGCCCTGTTGAGCGGGCATTTTTTGCTGACTTCAGGGAGGCACAGTGATAGGTATATCGAAAAATTCAGGGTCCTTGAAAATCCATCAGCCCTCGAAAAAGTTTGTGCAGCGATGGCCCTGCAATTCGATAAAGAAAAGATCGATTTGGTTCTGGGAGCCGCCATTGGAGGGATTCTACTAGCTGGTGCAGTGGGCAGGCACCTGCAGGTAAACCATATTTTTACCGAAAGAATTAACGGGAAAATGACCCTCCGCAGAGGATTCCGAATAAAGGAACAAGCGAGGGTGTTAATTGTGGAGGATATTGTTACCACAGGAGGTTCGGTTTTTGAACTGATTGAGATAGTCAGGGGAAATAATGCCGGCATTGCCGGGGTATCCTATCTGGTTGACAGAAATGATACCCCTATTAATTTTGGGGTACCCTCGAAACCGCTGTTGAAGATGTCCACTCAATCCTGGCCCCCGGGAGAGTGCCCGCTTTGTGCCAATAAAAACCCCATGACAGCCAGAGGCAGGAGTGGTAAATAGGAGACAGTGAGGCAGAAATTCTAAAAACCGGGAAACATAGTCAGCATTTTAGAATTGAAAAGCCTCAAAGTAATTATAAATAATGGAGGAAAAAATGAGAAAAGTATTATTCGTATTGACATTTGCCGTGTTTGTCGTATTTCTGTCTGCTCAGACAGGAACAGCCCTTAAACGAACAGACCCTCAAAAAAAAGTAGTAGCTAAAACACAAACAATGAAAGGCAGCCAAAAAGTGGACCTGACGAAACCGATAACCGCCGAAGAAATACAGCAGATCAAAGATAGAGCGAAAAATTATTCCGTGAAACCCGTTACTGATAAAGACATAGCCATAATGGAAACCAGCAAAGGAACTATGAAAATCGAATTCTACCCTGATGTGGCCCCCAAACACTGTGAAAATTTCAAGCGTCTTGCCAATAGTGGATTTTATGACGGGACACTATTTCACAGAGTAATCCCCGGCTTCATGATCCAGGGTGGAGATATCCTATCCCGTGATGCCAACAAATCAAATGATGGTACCGGAGGTCCCGGTTGGACAGTTCCTGCAGAGTTTAATAAAAAGCACCATGTGAAAGGTATTTTGTCCATGGCGCGTTCGAATGATCCCAACTCAGCCGGCAGTCAGTTTTTTATCTGTGCGGACAGGGCTGCACATCTTGATGGAAGTTATACTGTTTTTGGAAAGGTGATCGAAAATGAATCGGTTATCGACGCTATTGTAAATACTCCCAAGGACAAGAGAGACAATCCGCTTGAGCCTGTGCGTATCCTGAAGGTTAGGGTCATTACCCCCGATCAAGCGAAAGATGCCGACAAAAAGTAAAACCATTGGACTCGCCTTAGGCGGTGGAGGAGCCCGCGGCCTGACTCACATCGGAATTCTTGCAGAGTTACGTGCAAGGCACATCGCTCCCGATATGATCACAGGGACATCTATTGGGGCTGTGATTGGGGCTATGTACGCCGCCACGGAAGATCCTGATTGGATTGCGGAAAAAATAAAAGCTTTCATCGATAGTGATGAATATAAAAAAGTGGGTCTCGACAGCCTGAGGATTTCAGGCCAGTCCAATCCCTCGATCTTTCAATCAGCGACAAACTATGTGAAACAACATGTTATGTTTTCCATTGCCAATGATCGGCTTGGATTGCTGAGGATAGAGAGGCTGAAGAGTGTGATAAAATACATGCTGCCGGTGAAAACATTTGAGCAGTTAAGAATTCCATTTAAATGTTCCGCACTGGATTTAAATACGGGAAAGGATGTGGTTTTTGACTCCGGTAGTTTATTGGATGCCTTAACCGCAACATCAGCTGTTACAGGGTTTATTCAACCTCTGGTGAGCGGGGGACATGTTTTAACTGACGGTGGAGCTTCGCAGCCTGTGCCGTTGCGACTGCTTCAAAGCATGGGGCCTGATTTTACCATTGTTGTGGATGTGAATTTAAGAAATTTCAAGGAGATGAAAAATCCGAACATTTTGCAGGTGCTTAGTCGTGCAGAACAAGTCACAACACTGAAATTATCTGAATTGACATCTGAGTCAGCAGATGTAGTGATTCTTCCTGAGACTTTGGGAATAAATTGGTCTGAATTCGGTCAAGTTGATACATTGGTCGAAAACGGTCGAAAAGCAGTCTGTAACCAAATAGATAAAATTGAATCAAAACTAAAAACCAAAAAGACCCTGATTCACAGAATATTAAGGAGATAAACGAGAAATGCCGCTATACCAGTTGATCGGGAAACAATCATGAATAAAGTATTAAAAATGATCTTCTCTGTTTTATTCATTATTACCAGTCTGTTTGCACAGCAAAAACACCTGAATTTCTCCGGAAGTTTCGACAGGGGGTCAATTCGCTCTGGTGAGACGGTAACTCTAAAACTCGCTCTCAATATTAACAAGGGATTTCACATCTATTCTGTGCACCCGGATTTAAGCCTTAGCCCCACGTCTCTTGAATGGTCTGATACCTTGTTTTTTAAGACCATTGGCATCCTGCAGGAGCCTGACCCCGAGCTGAAATATGATGAAAATTTTAAACAGATGATCGGTATCCACGAAGGTCACTTTCAAATTCAACAGCAGCTCATAATCGCTGATCAAGTCAAACCGGGACACTATGATCTGGCCGCAACACTGAATTATCTTGCCTGTGACGCCACCAAGTGCATTCCACAATGGGATGATTTTGCACTCGGCATCGATATTGAAGATGGCAGTGCTCGCAGACAGTATATTTCAGCTGTTGAAACCGTATATCCAACTGCTGATTCCCCCGAGAGGGACGATGACCGCACCAATAAAAAAACCAGCGAGTTGGATAAGGCAATAAACCAGGGATTGTGGAGTTTTCTACTCCTTGCGTTTTCCATGGGACTGTTGGTACTGCTGACGCCCTGTGTCTTTCCAATGATTCCCATCACTATTTCCTTTTTCACTCAGCAGGGTGAGAAAGAAGGCAGTAAACCCATAAAATCAGCTGCTGTGTATGCGCTTGGAATCGTCATTATCTATTCTGCAATTGGAATGATCCTGTCAATAACTTTGGGGGCTTCGGGTGCCAATATGATTGCTTCGAACCCCTGGGTCAATTTATTTATTGCTTTGCTATTTATCATTTTCACCTTGAGTCTGTTCGGCATGTTTGAATTACAGATGCCCTCCGCTTTGCGGCAATATAGTCTGAACAAAGAGCAGAGAGGCGGCATGCTGGGTGTCTTATTCATGGCTTTCACATTTACATTGACCTCCTTTACTTGTACAGTTCAATTTGTAGGGTTGCTGCTCGTGGCCGCCAGCAGGGGAGAGTTTTTCTGGCCATTGGTGGGAATGATCGCCTTCAGCTCTGCTTTTGCACTGCCATTTTTCTTCCTCGCACTGTTTCCACAATATCTTTCGAAGCTGCCCAAAAGTGGGGGCTGGTTGAATTCTGTAAAAGTCGTGATGGGTTTTGTCATCGCCGGTGCTGCAATGAAGTTTTTTGCCAACGTCAGCTCGGTGTGGGGTTGGGGCATTTTCAACAGACAGCTGGTACTGGCGGTCTGGGTGACTTTGTCAATATTATTGGCCTTCTATCTGTTGGGAAAGATTATTTTACCC
>CAZIYQ010000214.1:0-4810 GCA_964543505.1 uncultured bacterium
ATATTATTCTAAAATCTTCAGTTGCCAGATTTGCACATATCCTGCAAACGCTCATGAAAAGTGGAATTCAGATTGTAAAAGCACTTGAGATTACAGAATTGACTCTGGATAATAAAATCCTTAAAATGGACATCAGCGCTGCGAAAGAGCAAGTTGTCGAGGGGGTTTCTCTTTCAGAATCCCTTTCGGGCAGTCGTTACTTTCCAAAAATGACCATCAAGATGATCTCTATCGGTGAACGTTCCGGGTCTCTTGAGCAGATGCTGGAAAATATTGCTCACCAGTATGACACCGAAGTAGATACAAAGATAGATGGTTTAAGTGCAATCATCGAACCCCTAATGACGGTTTTGATTGGTGTATTTCTCCTCATATTTGCCCTGGGAATATTCCTACCCATGTGGGACATGAACACACTGATGAAATAATGTTGTGATTCCATCCAAATTAACAACAGCAAAAATCCTGTTTATTGTATACTCACAGGATTGGTAAGGCCTCCTTGCACTGTGTAATATTTTTATAACAATTGTTCCAAAAACTTGCAATAGAAATTAGATAATTCGTGTATCTTCAATATTTTTATCCAGAAATTGATTGGCCTGAATATTGCAATTCGTGATAGCTATGGATAAAATTAAAGTCCTCATAGTGGATGACGAAATACGACTGTGCAAACTTTTGAAAAAAGGTCTCGAGACATTAAATGAGGCCTATTCCATTGAAACTGCATTCTCCGGGATTGAAGCCCTCAATATACTGAAATCAGAAAAATATCATGTTCTGATCACTGATATTCGCATGCCCGTGATCGATGGATTCGAGCTTTTAAACCGAGCAGATTCTATACAGAATAATCTTAAGAAAATCGTAATGACAGGTCACTTAAATTATGAAAAGGAAATCTCCGATAAATTGGATGTCTCAGGTGATGTTGATTTTTTTCCCAAACCCGTCTCGTTTTATAGATTGCACCAATCTATCTCGGATGGACTCAAACTGGAAGGTGATTTTGCTGCGGCATAAAACATAATCAGAACAATTAACAATGCCATCAACAGAAATGAGAATCACATCTGTCTGTAATAAATTTAAACAGTAACTGTTTATTATTGTGACAGAGTATGTATGATCTTCATTTATTATACCTTAATTCTATCGACGGTTTAATTTTTGCTAATATAATTCGTGCGAATATAAAACTTCCATTATTCGCAGGAGTTTATAAAATTTTGAAAGAACCAAATTAGTAGCGGTACTGATCATTTTGAAGAAATTTAATAGTGCTATTCAACGTGGATTTACGATAATTGAAATTATCATGGTCATTGCGATCGTTGGTATTTTGTCGGTAATTGTAATCTCAAAAATCAATACTGTGGTGACAAATTTGCGTTTGTACAGCGCGAGTGAAAAAATGAAGGAAGATATCCAATATATCACCGATTATGCTGTATCGGTACATGATACAACCTGGTTAGTTGTTAATGTTAATCAGAATAAGTATGATATTTATTCCGGCCCTTCTGCCCTTAACCGTCAGCTCCTGATTGATCCTGCTACCAACAAGCCAGGTGAAGTTCTCCTCGATGATACATATCCGGGTGTTCGGCTGACAGCGGTGAATTTTGCAGGAGGCAGCGAGATATTTTTTGATTGGTGGGGTACTCCTTCTGCAGGAGGGACAATCGTTCTAAACGATACCAGGAGCATCATCGTCACAGCTGAAACAGGATTCACTTATGAGAACTAATAAGTTGCAGGATGGATTTTCATTACTGGATATAATTTTGGGAATCATCTTTTTGAGTGTTGCGTTTATTGCATCGCTGGTGACCATCCGCAATTTACAGTCACAGGAAAACCGAATGGAGGCGATCATACGCGGTTCGACAATGGCAAATGATATTATGGAGGTTATCCGAGCCCATGCATTTGACGAAAACGCCGTAGCTCCGTGGAGTGATCCACCGGGACCAGAAGAGGGTGTTTTTGCGGATTATGATGACATTGATGACTATATTGGCTACAGTTTTTCATATCCTGGGTATTTTGGTTTCTCTGGATTGACCAGAGTCTTCTACGTTGATCCTAACATTAATTTGATGGACAGCGTCGGAACAGTGACAGATTATAAACGCATCATTGTTACCGTTAACCATCCTGAATTGCAAACACCCGTGAATGTTACTTCACTAATGTCTCCATGATGAAAACGATAAAAATATTAAACCATTTCAGGCTATTGACTAAATCAGGATTCACGCTTGTTGAACTGATCATCGGTATGGCTGTTGTCAGTATAATATCAGTTGTAGTGGCATCTATTATTTCTGTGAGTACCAATACGGTTGAGAATATACAGAACAGAAAAGAAATTGTCATTGACGGGTCCAATAGTGTCAAACGATTCTCGAGAGAATATGAAGCACTCGTTGATTTAATTTCAATAGGGAGTGCAACTGTTAGATTCAGTTATCTCAAAAGTTCATACAGCAGTGATGATACACTTCTAGTTGAGTACACTATTTCAAATGGTAATTTATCCCGGCAGATCATCGGTTCGGGCAGTCCCAAGATTGTGACCAACAACGTGGTGGTTGATTCGAGTGCTTTTTACTATTATGATCAAAACGATGATTTGACCAATACTCTGGCGAATGTATGGCGAACACGAATGAATCTTTTCCTTGAATCCGGGGACCAATCGGTAAGGTATATTGCGGACGTTTTCCCGGGGAATTGAGTTATAACATGATTATGTATAAAATTTTAATTTTGACAATTGTGGCTATTTTATTAATGGTAAGTACAGCACTCTTTTTTAAGAATGAAAGACTGCGCAGGCTTTGTGAAATCTACAATAAGCAATTGCAGACTTCGAAGTTTAAACTTTATAATGAAAATGATGAGGTGATTTTTCTAAATCGATTTAGTTTTGGAGCGCTCTTAATGGCAGCAGGTCTGCTGTTGATCTATCTTCAGCTCTAAAACAATTCAATGGAGGGTTTTATGAATAATTTAAAGAATAAAAAAAAGCAGCATTCCAATTTGAATAGACAGGGCGGATTTGCATTTTCACTCATGTCACTGGGGGTAACTTTTATTCTTGGATCTATTGTTTTGTGGTCCATGAATTCCGTGTCGTTATCAACAACTATATCAACTGAATCGTATTCTTCATCCCAATCAAAATACAGTTCAGTGTCCGGAATTGAATTTACTAAAAGATGGATACAGACCCATAATCTCGCCAGTATTAACGGAAGTTGGAACTTCCGTAATGGCACAATTTCGATTACATCCTCAACAAAAGACCGCTTCGGAAATAATCTTCCGCCCTGGATGGTGCGAGTTATCAGCACAACCACTGTTGGAAATAGTGTCAGGCGGGTTCAGGCATATTTTTCTTCGTTAAACAATAATTTCTGGCCAGATATATCAGTCATTGAATCTGTTAAAGATGATGGTGGTCATGGAGGTGATGATGGTGGTGGTGAAGATGATGACGGCGATGATGATGATGATGATGATGATGATGGTCATGATGGTCATGATGGTCATGGACACGGACACGAATCCGGAATAACAATGAAAGATAATTTTATATTTGATGGTGTTGCTTATTTTGGCACTGACATCAATATTGACTGCGATAATTGTGTGGGAAATAATTCCGGAGCCTATTTTTACAGAAGGAGCGGTACCGATATCAACGATAGTGGTAACGGCAATATCTGGTCCTACGAAACTGTTGGAGAATCCTTTATCCCTCCAGTGGATTTCTTTTATGAAGACAGCCTCATTGGTATCGCCCAGGCCATCACGCAAACATCGGGTAATAAAATAAAGGGTGATTATAAACCCAACGATGAGGAAATCAATCTTACAGATTATGAGGATAATACTTTATTTGTGAAAGGCAAAATTGAGTTTAAAGCCTGCAATATTCTCGACTGTTCGATTGCCGAACCCTGCTTAATAATTGCGACCAAAGATATTATAATAAAAGAAATACATCATGAGGGAACTACAATTGGAGACAATATAATCATCGTATCGGACAAAAATATAACTGTGGAGAGAAATAGCCAGGTTGGGGTGGATTATTCGAATCTTGATCCCTTACAGCGACCACTAACGGTCAATGAATTATTTGTAAATGGGGATATCAACTTACATGAGAACACACAATCTGTCTGGGCTCAACTGATCTCACCAGCGGGAAAAGTAGAAATCGACGGGAATTGCTACGGAGTAGTTTATGCTGGCCAAGGCTTGGGGTTTGATCATCATGATGCGTATATTGAGGGTGCCATTTTTACCAGAGAGCTCTCAAAACCGCCCAACGGAGACCTAAAACATGGCCGTATGAATTTGTCAAATCACAACCAGAACTATTTTCTATCAACTATTGGCTATGACATCGTGCCAAATACGATTGTGGAATATTAACTACGCAGATAGTTTTCGCTCAAAATTCAATCTTGATTTTGAATTCTTCACCGTGTAATAATATTTTTATATTTCTGTCAATCGTTTTTAACTAATTTTGGGAGGATTATAAATTGAAACTATATTTATCTGTTATTGCCTGTATATTAATCTTAAGTGGAATCTTGCTACTTATTTCACCAAAAACTTTAATTAAACTTGGTGAATATTTTAACCAAAAATCATCCGGCAATGGAATTATTACGGACTATTTCATTTATTCTTACCGACACAGCATTGGAATTATATTGATAGCCCTTGCTATTTTTTTGACTTACACCACGATCCTTAAATTCTAATTTTATTAATATAAACA
>CAZIYQ010000215.1:0-4735 GCA_964543505.1 uncultured bacterium
AAACAGGAGAACCTCTAACGGGGGCGGTTGTACAATTACCGAATACGCCTTATGCCCCTGCCATCAGCAATGCTTCGGGTGAATTCGAATTTCCGGCTGTTTTTGCCGGCGTCTATGGTTTTCATGTTTTTGCAGAGGGCTATGGAGCCCTGCTGGATACCATCACGGTAAGCACGTCTATGGACTCTCTGAACTTTGAATTGACGGCCGGTGACCTCGTCAGTTTCGAGGGTGGTACTCTGCCTGTGGAATGGGAAACCTCCGGGAACAGCGACTGGCTCATTACCGGCTCCACCGCTGCCGACGGTCTCTATTCAGCTCGTTCCGGAGACATCGCTGACAATGAATTATCGATCCTGTCCGTTACATCAGAAGCCGCCGTGGACGATCAGGTCTCTTTCTACTGTCGGGTGGCCTGTGAGGATGACGATAACGACAACTGGGATTATCTGAATTTTGAAATCGATGGTGTTGAAATGAACCGTTGGGATGGCCAGTTGGGCTGGCACGAAGAGACCTTTCCCGTTTCGGCCGGAGTGCACATTTTCCGGTGGACCTACCGTAAAGACGGCTCGGTGAGTCATTTTGAAGATGCGGGGTGGATCGATGCCATATTGCTGCCGGCCATGCCCGATATAGCCGATCTGATTCCAGGGGATGTGAACTTCGATGAGACCGTTGATATCATGGATATCGTCTTACTGGTCAACTTCATCCTGAATCTGCAATCGCCAACTCCGGAACAGTTCGTCTCCGGGGACATGGATGAAAACGGCCTGCTGAACGTGCTGGATTTGATCAATATTGTCAATCTGATCCTTGAAACCGGATAACGGGATCGCAAGCTGCTGATAAGGATTGTTTGCCGAGACAGATTTCAAGAAGAAGTGAAGAAATGTTTTTGAAATATCTATTAATAATGATTAAATTTTGCTGACTTTTAATCATATAAGCAGCGCATTTGATAAGATTGACCACCATTGTGAATTTGTACCCACACGAAATCTAATTTAGACCTGTAAATCCTGCAAGCTGTATCATTCAAATAATTATCGGGAGGAACTGATAATGAAAAGATACAACGTTCTACTGTTATTGATCATCTCCGTTACATGTCTCAAAGCCCAGATTAGCCTGGGGGGTACGCCCTATAGTTTTACACACACCGTGGGTGATAGTATCCCTACGTTAGTTTTACCCTATGTAAATGTCGATTCCCTGCTCCAGGTGGACGCGCTTGACACAAGTTTGCATCCATTCCGATTTGGCTTTGCTCATGAAGTTATTATTAGTCCGGATAATGCAGGCATCTGGGAAACCTTACCGGACAGCAGCATGTTATGGAGATTGGGCATTACTTCTCCGGGAGCTTATGCATTAAACCTGCTTTTTGATGACTTTTATCTGCCTACGGGTTTGGAATTATTCGTATATAATTCAGACACGACTACAATACTTGGTGCCTTCACTGCAGCTAATAACAAACCATATCGCAAGTTTTCTACTGCTCAAATTATGGGAGATTTCATTTTTCTTGAGTTGTATATACCCTCGTCGGTTGCAGAAACCTATGCCATGCATCTGTTCAATGTGGTTCATGATTACGTAAATTTCTTTTCCATCAGGAGTGGAGGAGGAGATCGTTCAGCACCGTGCCAAATCAACATCGCCTGCGAAAATGGTAATATCTGGCAGGATGTAAAAAGGTCAGTTGTACTTATTATGATGGGAAACGGATACTGTTCTGGTGCTTTAATTAATCAAACAGCGCCGCCAGA
This sequence comes from uncultured bacterium, assembly GCA_964543505.1. GTDB lineage: Bacteria > Fidelibacterota > Marinisomatia > SCGC-AAA003-L08 > JACNLC01 > JAADGM01. Next base: position 1,779 of record CAZIYQ010000215.1, read on the forward strand.
CCCTTTCGACCCGGATCAATATAATCAACTACTGTTTACAGCATCACACTGTTTTTTAGGTGGATATGATCCTGGTAATTGGCTCTTTTATTTTAATTACGAAAGTGTGGAGTGCGAGCCGACTACTAATGGATCGCTTGATCAAACATCGTCTGGAGCAGAATTATTGGTTTATGAACAGCCGATTACTTCAACGGATATAAGCCTGCTTTCCGTAAGCACCCAGATCCCGGATAGTTTTAATGTGTATTATGCTGGTTGGGACAGAAACCAGTTTTACGGTGAAAGTACTATTTGCATTCATCATCCACAAGCTGAAGTCAAAAAGATCGCTTATGATAACAACGCCCCGCCAGGTTATTTTAATGATTTCAAATATCTCATTAATTTCGATGATGGTGACGTAGAGTATGGTTCATCCGGGGCTCCTCTGTTTACAAATTCTGGTTTGATAATAGGACAGGTTCATGCTGGGCTTAATGACAATTTCTGCGAAGATTCACACGATGTTATTTATGGGAAATTTTATCAGTCCTGGGATAATTTATCTCAATATTTAGATCCGGCAGGATTAAGCCCAAACTTCCTTTTAGGAAGTGACCCTGGCTGTACAGACCAATATGCCTATAATTATAATCCGGACGCTAAAAACGACGATGGCTCCTGCTATGGGGAGGAAGGGGATATTAATCTTGATGGTTGTGTTAATGTAATAGATGTGGTTTTGTTAGTGGATTTTGTGTTAAACCAAACTGGATGGGATGATTATGAATTCTGGGCAGGAGATAAGGATGATAACGGATCACTCAACGGAGCTGATCTTTTATTATTAGTGGATTATATATTAAATAACCCCACTTGCACTGGAGTTTCACAGAGAGCTGATAGTAATTCATTTATTACTTTTAATCACATGGAATCGCTATCCAGAGGAATTAGTGATATCACGGAAATCATCCTTTCTACCGAAAACGAAGTACGTGCTGCACATTTTGAATTTGAGTTTCAGGGTTTAGATATTTTAGAAGTTTATATGGTGGATGAGTTTACAGACATGTCTTTAGATTGGACGACGCGAGGAGATACTTTGGCTATATTATTTTACGGAGCAGAGGGTCAAGCTATACAGCAGGGTTCTCATACGGTGGTTTTGATAGAATCTAGTGGGGCGTTAGGGAGAGATACCTCAGCGAATATAGGGTACTTCAGTGGTGAATATGCTTCAGATGCTGATCATCTTTATATGATTACATTGGGTGATGAGGGTCAACAAACTCAATTTATTCCTAATCGATTTGCTCTCCACCAACCCTATCCCAATCCTTTTAATCCTGTGACAACTATTTCGTTTGACTTGCCAGAAGAAGCAATGGTAAACTTATCTGTTTATAATCTAAATGGGGAACTCGTAACTGTACTTAAATCAGGTTTAGAGTTTGCCGGTAGTTACGAAATTAAATGGGAAGCAAAAAACTTATCAAGCGGCCTTTATTTCATCAGGCTTTCTTCTGGTGATTATGTAAAAATTCATAAAGTGCTGTTATTAAAATAGTGATGAGGTAATAATGAGCAGATTATTTTATATACAAATTCTAGTATTGTTTCTCTCGCTAGCCTTTATTCATGCACAATCTGATGACTACTATGAGGAAATTCTGACACTTGAGAATCCTGGTATCTGGCCTCAATTTGGTTTAAATGTATATGCTTCAGGTGATGAGGTGATAATTTATGGTGATGAAGCCTTGCACTGCTATCACTCAAACAATGGTAATTGGCTCGAATATCAGACAATATCTGAACCCGATGCATTTATTTACGGATTCCAATTTCAGTTTACTGAGAATTATTTGGTAGTAGGGGCCCCGGGGAATATTTACGACTACCCGAATAACTCAAATGGGGAGGTATATCTTTACAGAAAAGATAACGGTTTTTGGGTTCCTAATACGGTGTTATCCACAAATGATGAATCAATCTATGAATTTGGTGGGGATGTCTTTCTTGATTCTAATCAGGTTGCAATAAAAGCAAAATCAGGTACTCCTGGGAATTTTGAAACCGTAGTTTATGTCTTCGCTCATGATGGTGAAAATTGGCTGGAAGAAACCTTAATACCAAATCCTACTGGGAGTACTGGTTTTGGCTATAGCCTAGTGTTGGATTACGATACGATTTATATAGGTGATGGAAATTTTTATCACGATAATTACGGAGAATACACAGGTATTGTATACGAATATAGAAATGAAGATGATTCATGGAATTTGATTAACACTATCGAGCCTTCCAACCCAGTGGGAGGCAGTCATTTTGGTATACATGTGTATAAAACCGGGGACTTATTATTCGTTGGTGCTCCAGGTCCGAATGTATCCAATGATTATCCAGGATATGTTTATGTATTTGAAAAAAGTGGAGATGACTGGGTATTGTTGCAGCTATTATCTCCAAATGATGGCGCCCATCTAGATGTTTTTGGAGCATCTTTGACAGCGACCAACAATTTACTAGCTGTCGGGGCACCTGCCAATGACGACGCAGGCAATGGTTCTGGATCAGTTTACATTTTTAGTAATTTGGATGGGGTGTGGCAGGAGACAAATAAAATTATTCCTTCTGATGCAAATTATGGTGACTTTTTTGGTAATGATGTAAGTATGACAGATGATTATGTATTCGTGGGTGCTTGTTTTAAAAACGGTCTCGAAGGAGCTGTCTATGTGTACGACCCCAATGACACCACACTCCACGCCAACTTTGCGGGAGATGTACGTAACGGCAATGCACCGGTATCCGTTCAGTTTACGTCCGTACCGCAGGGTAATCCCACAGCCTACGAATGGGATTTCAACAGTGACGGGTTTGTAGAATCCACCGAGCCGAACCCTCAGTTCACCTACTACATCGACGGTGTTTATCCGGTCACCCTCACCGTCTATGACGAGACCGGAAGT
>CAZIYQ010000216.1:0-4694 GCA_964543505.1 uncultured bacterium
TTATGAGTTGTTTTTGCTATTTAAACAGAATGCTGTGATAATTAGAACTTAGCTTACTGAACTAATGTCTGTGAAATTTTAAGGGCTGGAATTATCACTCTTTTGGAATAGGGCATATCAGCCTTAAATCCGTGGATGCAGATATTTTGTTCTCAATATTACCGTAACCCGCTAAATTTAGGCCTAGGCTCAAATACGGTTTTCTTGTACTCTAATCTCTAAAATAAAGGGAGCCCTATGTCTCTTCAATGTGGAATTATCGGCTTGCCCAATGTTGGCAAATCTACCATCTTCAACGCCCTCACCACTTCTGCTGTACCAGCAGAAAATTATCCTTTTTGTACTATCGATCCCAATGTGGGCAGGGTGGCCATCCCGGATGACAGGTCCCGGCAGATCGCCCGAATTTTGAATTCGTCCAGAGTCATTCCCGCTACGGTTGAGTTCCTCGACATTGCCGGATTGGTACAGGGAGCCAGCAGAGGTGAGGGTTTGGGAAATAAATTCCTGGCTCATATCCGTGAGGTGGAGGCCCTTATTCACGTGGTCCGCTGTTACGATAATGAAAACGTGACCCACGTCGAGGGCAGCATCGACCCCGTTCGGGATGTGAAGATCGTCGAAACGGAATTGCTACTGAGGGATATCGAGACGGTTGAAAAAAGGATCGCCCTGCTGGAACGCGCCTCTAAATCCGGTGACAGAACAGCACGGGCTGAACTGGATTTTCTGAAAGCACTCCTTCCGGAGCTTGATAGTGGGGTCATGGCCGGTAAACTGCACATTGATGAAGGAGGCCATCGGGAGTATCTCAAATCATTATTCCTGCTGACTACCAAACCGGTGCTGTATGTGGCCAACGTAGATGAAAATGAGATCACTTCGAACCATCGCGATGAAGCCTCTGTGAAGTTGTTCGAACATGCGGAGAAGGAAGGAAATAATGCTCTGCGCCTCTGCGGCCAGCTTGAGATGGAAATCGCCGATATGGATATCGAAGACCAGCAATTATTTCTCAAGGAATACCAACTGCCGGAACCCGGGCTCGATAAGCTCATTCATCGGGCAGGTCAGCTGCTGGACCTGGAAACCTTTTTCACAGCCAATGAAAAAGAAACCAACGCCCGGACCATCCGCAAAGGCACAACGGCACCTGTGGCAGCGGGGTCAATCCATACTGATTTCCAACGCGGTTTTATAAAAGCGGATGTATATTCCTTCGATGATCTAATGGAGTATAAAACGGAGCACGCACTCAGGGAAGCCGGTAAGATCAGACAGGAAGGCAAAGATTATGTGGTGCGGGATGGTGATGTGATCCTCTTCCGGTTCAATGTGTAAATCCATTTACAATTGGAGTTGAGACAGCCGTAACGCTAATTTGGCGGCTGATCCTTTAGGTCTTTTTTACTGGCATCGTAGAGGATGTTTTTCTCCGATTGTGTCAACCCCTCCCAACCCACTCCCTGCATTTTATCCAGCACATCATCGACCCGTCGGGCCAGCAGTGAATCGTTCAGAATGCTACTCGCACTGCGATTTTTACCCCCCGGTTTTCGATCGTGCACGGATGGCTTTGCAGTACGGCCGTTGATGAACTGCAGGATCCATTCCCTCCGCAAATATAAAAACCCGATGGCCATCCCCGAAAGATGGGTTAGATGACTCACCGGGGACTGTCCGGGTGTCAGGGAAGCAAAAAAGGCCACCGCTGCCAGTCCTGCAATAACGAATTTCATCTTAACCGGGACAAGAAAATAAAGATAAACTTTCCGGTTAGGGTAGAGCAATCCGTACGCCAGCAGCAATCCGTAGATAGCACCGCTGGCCCCCACAACAGGAATGGATGAGGAACGCGTTAAGATGGCGGTGAACAATCCTGCCCCGATTCCGGCGATGAAAAAATACTTAAGAAATTCACGTTTGCCCCAGACTCGTTCCAATTCATTACCAAACATCCAGAGCACAAACATATTTACGCCAATATGCAGAAAGCCAGCGTGCAGAAACAAGTAAGTCAACGGCTGCCACAAATAGGCTTTTTGGATGACTTTTACCGGCACAAGCCCAAAGGTCCAAAAGATTTGAGCACGGTACCCCGAGAACTCCACCAGAATGAAGATGGCAAAATTCAGCAGAAGCAACAGTTTGACGCCCGGACTGAACGAAATGGTCGGTCTGCGGAAAGCTGCGCGCGCGCCGGGACTGGTATATTGGTAACGCATTTCTAATGACCTTCGAGGATAAATTTCAGGACATCCTCAAAGATCTCATCCTTATCCGGAGAGATATCCCACATGGTATGCCCGACCTGGCCGTATCCTTTTACTGTTTTTACTGCAACGCTGAGATGCTCTTCAATAAACGAGACATTCTCGCCCGGTGAGCGTTGATCGAGTTTTGAATATTGAATGAAAACCGGGCATTTGACGGCGCTCATTTCACGTTTTACAATCCGTGTGAGCTTGTAATATTGATGAAAAGCCTTCATGGGGTAAGCATTGTAGGTGCCTTTCGCATGTCTGACTTTGTGAGCCACCCTGAATTGGGACGGTTTTTTCATACTGGTGATGAAATAGCGGGCCAGGGGGTTTACAAAACGGGCATAAGTGGGATTTGGCAGCAGAAGGGTAGGGGCAGACAAGATGAGTCCGGTCACCGGAAATAGATTTGCCAGATGCAGCGCCAGCACCGCTCCCATGCTGGTGCCCAGCAGATAGACCTGCTCGCTCGTGGCCATCAGTTCGGCTACGCTTTGCTCAGTCTGCTGCTGCCAGTCACTGAGCTGAACCCGATTGCAATCCCCGATTGAGGTTCCGTGTCCACGCAGGTTTTCGGCTTTCACATGCAGATTGTTCTTACCCAAATAGGTACACAATTCCTGCACTTCCGCGATGGAACTGGTGAAGCCATGAATCACATAACAGCCTCGGGATGCGTCCGGGTTGATGTCCAGCATATCCGTTAATTGACCTTTCATATTCAGGTTAGATTCCGATTTGACGGATGATCTCCAATGATTTTAATCGATGCATTCCTTCCACATGAAATTCCAGAAACGAGCTCATAAATGAAATGGTCTTATCAAGCTCTTCCCGCCTTTGCGCCAGATCACCGATTTTGTCGATATGGGTCACTGCCAGCTGCCGCAACAGATTGAGCGAGTTACCCTCCAGCATCATTTCACCGCCATGTCGGCAGACGGGGCATTGCAAATCGCCGCTGTCCCGGCTGAACCAGGCCTCTGATAAAGGTTTTATGCAACTTGAACAATGCTCAAGATTCGGCTTAAAGCCGGTGCGAATTGCCAGCTGCAGCATGAAAAACAGGAACAGTAAATGATCAATACCCTCGCTTGTTTCAAGATTTTGCAGAACTTTCCAGGTCAGTCTGAAAAGGATGGGTCCCGGATCATCCGCAGCGATAGCTTTATCGATGATCTCCGTAATCGCCAGCCCAAGGCTCATTTTAGTCAGGTCCCGGCGGATATTAGGGGCACTGTGTGCCAGAGATACTTCTTTCAGTGTCTGGATATCCCGCGAGGTTTTGTGGTAAAACTCCACCGTCACCAGACACATGGGTTCGAGTAAAGCTGCCAATGGATTTTTTTGTCTGCGGGCACCCTTTGCGATGACGGTAACCTTACCCAGTTCAAGGGTGAACAACCGTACGATCAGGCTTGACTCACTGTAAGCCGTGGCTTTCAAGGCGATGGCATCGCTTGAGATCAGCATGTTTGTGTGATTCCCTGAAAATTGCCAGTTTGCAAAATCCGGCCAAGAGGGATCTCTACCAAAAGGTGCCGGGCGTGGCCGAAAAATAACCTGAACTTAGTAGGCTCTGGCGTAGATCACCTCATATTTAGCCGGCTTACCTGAGTAGATGCAGACTTTCCCGGCAGGGTCATTATCGAAGGGGATCAGCCGTATGCTGGCTTTGGTCTGTTCTTTAATAGCGGCCTCGGTTTCGGGCGTGCCATCCCAGCCGCATTTGATGAATCCACCCTGTTTGATGAGTTTTTTGAATTCTGTAAAATCCGCTGCCTCAAAGGTATTGTCTTCCCTAAATTTTTTGGCTTGATTGTACAGGTTCTGTTGAATGTCACCCAATAGTTCGACAATTTTCCCGGACGCCGAATCGATATCCAGGGCAAATTTTTCACTCGTATCTCGTCTGGCCATGAAGACTTTGTTGTTTGCCATATCCCTGGGACCAACTTCCATTCTGAGGGGGACGCCTTTCATTTCCCACTCATTGAATTTGTAACCGGCTGAGATTTTTTTCCGATCATCCAAATGAACCCGTACACCGACCGCCGCGAGTTTCTCTAATGTCGCTTTGAGGTAATTTTTAATATGCTGATCGTCTTCGTCACTGCGGATGATGGGCAGGATCACCAATTGAATGGGTGCCAGCCGCGGAGGCAGGCGCAGGCCCTTGTCGTCACCATGGGTCATGATCACAGCCCCGATAAGACGGGTGCTGACCCCCCAGCTGGTGGCATAGACGAGTTCCTCTTCGTTCTTTTCATTCTGGAATTTCACATCAAAGGCTTTGGCAAAATTCTGTCCCAGATAATGGGAGGTTCCGGCCTGGAGTGCTTTTTTATCTCCCATCATGGCTTCAATACAGAGCGTATCCACTGCACCGGCAAATCTCTCAGACTCAGATTTCGTACCCGTGAGCACCGGGAC
>CAZIYQ010000217.1:0-4693 GCA_964543505.1 uncultured bacterium
TATCTTTCAAATGATTGTGAATAAGATCGAATTTTGCATATTTTTCGGCGAAATATCCGCGCAGTTTGGGTATATCAAACGGCTTGAAAGACTGGTCGTTTATAATAATAGTAATTTTTTGATATTGACCCATAATCGATAATTACCTTTCGACATACATGGATTAAAACCACATTAACTTGCGAATATCCCGGTTGGAATCTATATTGTGTAAAGAGAAATAAACTAAAAAATTATTTTGTTATTATATTTTTTAATTCGTGAGTGGTAATTATTTAGAAAGTAAGGTATGTTTATTTGTTAAGGATCAAGAGTATCCTTTCGGGAAATTGTCAAACGAGCTTTCATCGTTTTTGTTTGTACGATCGCTACGAATTTGTGTGGACTATATTTATTTTTTTGAAGTCTCTTTACGAATCTTCTGCTTGAGGGGATTTCCGGTTAGTCCTAATTTCTTTGCCATGATTTCTATGCTGCCGACAGAACGCCGAAGCACTCTTGCCAGTTCCGGGTTGGTTTTTTTGAGATAAAACCGCCGTAAATATTCCTTATCTTTGGATGTGTACAACGCCCCTCGCTCTTTTTGCAGTCCCAAATTGTTCGCTTTTCCTAAAACGGAAGACTTGCTCCTTTTTAAGGATTCTAAGAGGACTTTTACGGGTACTTTCCCATAATTATTTTTAAGATAATTAATTTCATCAGCGGACCAGGAGACGAAATGTTTTTTTCGGTAACCCAAACGGTGCAACTGATGCGATATCGATGCGGCAGCGCGGTTTAGGTGCTTCCCAATCTCATTGTAAGTCATCGTTTCAGAATGTTGTTTAATGAATTCGATTTCTTCTGAAGTCCAACGCTTATTCTTTTTCGAACTTATGTTGTAGAACTGGGCTTTCATCCTAATCGCATCGGGAGTGCGATTCAACGCTTTGGCAATCTCCGTAGTGCGCTTTTCTCCATACCAGTCTCGTAAGTATTCGACTTCTGCCTGAGACCATTGGAGGAAGGGTTTACGGCGGATCTTTAATGCCCTGGCTTTGGAACGGACGCTTTTACTCGTACAGTCCAATTTATTCGCCACATAGGCTGCTCCTTTAATAGGATAATATTTTTTCAAAAAGAATATCTCATCCATTGACCAGCATTTGTAATTTATCTGTGACCGACGATCCAATCCTAATCGTGTGGCTTTGATAACGATGGCAGTCTTGGTTCTTCCCAATTTAAGGGCAACCGGCCTGGCACCTTCCTGCGGATAAAACTCTATGAGATAATCAAGCTCTTCTTTTGTCCATTTACGATTTGCCATGATCCTTATTTAAAAAAGTTATTGATGACAGTAATATTCTCTCACCTAGTCATTAAATTTTCAAGAATATTTGTAGCCGAATATATTAGAAGTAAACCATTAGAAAACAGATAAACTAGAATTTACATTGGCAGCTGATGGGGAGTAGGCGAGACCTTTTCGAAAAGGGATTTTCTTTTGAGCGGATGACGAGAATCGGACTCGCGTTTAAAGCTTGGGAAGCTCTCGTTCTACCATTGAACTACATCCGCAGAATGACCGGATTATTCTCTGATCTCTGTTTCTTTCTTTTCCTGAAGTTTGTTCAGCTCTTCGATACTCTTGTCAGTCATTTCCTGAATATCATCTGTCGCTCGTTTTAGATTATCTTCGGAGAACGAACTTTCTTTATTAAACTTCTTCAGCTGTTCATTGGCATCCCTGCGGATATTGCGGATCGCCACACGACCCTCTTCGATAATCTTGTGGGCCATACGAATAAGTTCTTCCCTGCGTTCATCAGTCAGGGCGGGGATTTTTAAACGGATCATCGACCCGTCATTATTGGGAGCGAGTCCCAAATCAGAGGCGATAATGGCTTTTTCAATATTTTTAAGTGTGTTTTTGTCATAGGGTAGGATGACAATCTGTTGAGCTTCCGGAATGGATATCTGTGCCATATTTCTAACGGGTGTGGGGGTACCGTAATAATCTACTTTTACGATATCCAAAATATTAGCTGATGCCCGACCGGTTCTAATACCCAGAATTTCACTATGGTAGTGGTCAATAGCTTTTTCCATGCGAGTCTTGACATCTGCAAATAACTCATTAATCATAATATACTCCTAAGATACAGTCGTACCAATAATTTTACCGTTGATGAAAGCCTGTAAATTTTCATCATTTTTTATATTTAAGACAACAATGGGTAAATTATTTTCCTTGCAAAGCGTAACAGCCGTCAGATCCATGACTCTAAGTTCATCTTCGATTACTTTTTTAAAGCTTAATTTCCGATAGAGTTTAGCGGATGGATCTTTTTCCGGATCTTTGTCATATACCCCATCGACCCGGGTTCCCTTGATAATAACTTCTGCGTTGATCTCTATTGCACGCAAGGCTGCGGCTGTATCCGTCGTAAAATAGGGATTCCCGGTACCACCAGCAAAGATGGCAATTCGGTTTTTCTCAAGATGACGTAAAGCTCTGCGGCGGATATAGGGCTCACCGAGCTGCGTGATCTCCAAAGCAGATAGGACCCGCGTATCACAACCCTGATTTTCCAAAGCAGATTGGAGGGCAACTGCGTTCATCACAGTGGCTGTCATGCCCATATAGTCACCACTGACACGCTCAATACCATTCTCTATCCCTGCAGAACCCCGGAAGATATTACCGGCACCAACAACAAGACCGATTTGGACACCCATATCATAAATCGATTTAATCTGGGCGGCGAGGTTTTTTATAGTTGGGGGATCATAACCAAAGCCCTGATCACCGGCAAGAATCTCCCCACTTAATTTCAGGAGAATTCGCCGATATTGGGGGTCAGTCATTTAATTGAGGTCTTGGGATTCCGGTTCAGCAGCAGGCGGATTTATCGACTTCACCCACTTCAAATCGAGCAAACCGGCTGATCGTGATGTTTTCGCCAAGTTTGGCTATGGTTTCTGTCAGAATATCCTTGATGGTTTTATCGGAATCTTTTACAAATACTTGTTCCATAAGAACAGTTTCAGCATAGAATTTTTCAATTCTACCTTCTACGATCTTCGGAATTATATTTTCGGGCTTACCGGATTTGCGAGTAAGCTCGATGAAAATATCACGCTCTCTTTCCACCACTTTTGGATCAAGATCTGTGCGGTTCATAACGAGAGGATTTGATGCTGCAATATGCATAGCTACATCTTTACAAAATTGTTGAAAATCCGGTGTTTTGGCTACAAAGTCGGTTTCGCAGTTGACTTCCACGAGAACACCGAGTTTCGCACCAGGGTGAATGTAAGTGGTGACAGCACCATCATTGGCGGCTCTGCCTGCCTTTTTCGCAGCTTTTGCAATACCGGCTTTCCTGAGTGCTTCGATGGCTTTTTCCGGATCGCCATCGGCCTTCACAAGTGCTTTTTTACAATCCATCATTCCTGCACCGGTGCGGGTTCTGAGGTCTTTTACAGCTGCAGCACTAATGCCCATTTATTCTTTCTCCGTATCTTCTTCTGTTGTTACAGGTTCGGTTTTGGTCGAGTCTTGTTCATTATCAGTTTCTGTTTTTTCTTTCACCGTCTCTATTGCAACAGGTTTTGCCGTCAGCTTCTCATCAGCAACGACTTCTGACTGTTTTTGTGTCAAAACTTCTGCCGGACTTTCTACCACACCGCCTCTGGCTTCGATGATGCTGTCCACAATATAATTCACAACAAGCTGAATCGAGCGGATTGAGTCATCATTGGCAGGAATGGGGTAATCAATTTCTTTAGGATTGCTATTCGAGTCCACCATGCCGAAAATAGGTATTCCAAGGCGCTGCCCTTCTTTAATGGCTGTGCTCTCATGGATGGCATCTACGAAAAACAATGCGGCTGGAAGCTGCTTCATGTCTTTGATACCGCGGTGCAAGTCCGCCAGGCGGAATTTTTCACGTTCCAGCAGATTTAATTCTTTTTTGGTGAGATTATTGTAAATTTCAGAGGATTCCTTCTCCAGCATCAAAAGACGTTTGATACTCTTTTTTATGGTCATAAAATTGGTAAGGGTTCCTCCCAACCAGCGCTCAACAATGTAGAACATCCCACATTTATCGGCACCTTCCTGAATGATATCGACAGCTTGTTTCTTGGTGCCGACAAACAGGATGTTACCACCATCGCGGACAATTCTAGAGACTGCACTGGCAGCAATCTCAAGCTGACTCATGGTCTTATTGAGGTCGATAATGTGAATCCCATTTTTCTTCATAGCAATGAAAGGTTTGAAATTGGGATCCCATTTGCTGGTAGGATGACCGAAATGCACACCGGCCTTCAACATATCTTCTATCGTAATTTGATACATAAACTCTCTGATTATTCTGGTTTAACGTTTTGAGAACTGGAAGCGTTTTCTTGCGCCGGGTTGCCCATATTTTTTCCGTTCTACTTCACGGGGATCCCTTGTCATCATTCCGGCTTTTTTAAGTATGGGCCGAAGATCAGCGTCTAATTTTTCAAGAACGCGGGAAATTCCCAAGCGGATAGCTCCTGCCTGGCCTGACAAACCTCCGCCATAAACATTGGCGTAGATATCATATTTCCCCATCATTTCAGTAATTTCCAAGGGTTCCCGCAGGACCATCTTAGCGGTGTCACGGTGACCGTTAACAGCATCAATGCCATGAATAATGGTATCAGTCGCATGATG
>CAZIYQ010000218.1:0-4662 GCA_964543505.1 uncultured bacterium
GCAGTATTCGGCCTGAAGCTGCTCAGCCTTCGGCAACCGCAGCCCCATCTTCCGGAAACGCAGAGATTCAACACAGCAGATGTTGGAAGCCGTGGAAAGTGGCTTTCTGGGACTGGTCAGTGATCAATATGCCGGCAAAAAAGGTGTGCATATCGAGTTCTTTGGGCGCGAAACATCTACCCCTGCAGGAGCGGCTGCCTTTCATCTAAAAAGTGCTGCCCCGGTCTTTTTTATAACCTGCATCCTCCAGCCCAACCTGACTTATGCGATTGGCGTGAAAGAAATGACTTTCCCCGACCTGCCCGCAGACAAGACCCGTGCCATAACAATGATCAATAAGGTTTACAATGGAGAGCTCGAAGCAGCCATTCGCAGGAATCCCGAGCAGTATTTTTGGTTTCACCGCAAATGGAGAAACTAATGTTATACCCTGCAACACAGATCAATCTTGATTTTGCAGCGACAATTTTGAGTGAGGGTGATATTATTATCTATCCCACCGACACACTCTATGGCTTTGGCGTGGATGCCACCAATGGTGATGCTGTCCGGCGGCTGAATGCCCTGAAGGGACGACACAACAGCCCCATGAGCATCGTGCTTGCTGACGCTGGCCATATCAGGGGTTATGCAATAGTTCTGAATGAACACGCCGAGCTTATCGGCAGGCTCCTGCCGGGACCTTATACTGTTCTGCTGAAGAAAAAAACCTGTACCGTTGCAGATGAAGTTACCGGAGCTTCCCCCCTCATCGGCATTCGTGTGCCTGCCCACCCTTTCATTACCTCGCTGGTTGGCAGATTGGGGAAACCGATCACCACCACAAGCATCAACCGTCACGGAGAAAATCCAAATCTCGCCATCGAAGAGATTATCACAGAGTATCCCCATATTTTAACTTTTAAAGATGGGGAGATGACGGCCGGCCGGGAATCCACCATCCTCGATCTATCGGGCAGTGAGCCAAAAGTTGTGCGTCTGGGAATGGGAGAATTCCCCTCGTGAGTACCTACAAACGGATATTGCGTTACATCAAGCCTTACAAAGGATTGGTGGCAGTAGCGTTGCTGTCATCTCTGTTTTTTGTGGCCATGAATTCTTCTTCAGTCTGGATGGTGGGTTCGCTGATCAGTAAGATCATGACCCCTGAAGTCGCGCAGACCCTAAACCCGGTTGTGCCCGTTCCGGAGAATCTGACGGTAAACGACAAAATGAAGGGTTTTACGGATTTTCTCATCGGTCACGGCGATCAGGCCAGTCAATTGGCCCGGCTGTGCCTGGTGCTGCTGTTGGTTTTCCTTTTTAAAAACATTTTTTATTATATCAATAAGGTTTCGCTGGATTGGGTACAGAACCGCTGGATTACTGATCTTCGGCAGGATCTATTCAGTCATATTCACACCCTGCCGCTCTCCTTTTTTGATAAGAACAAATCTGCCGAGCTGCAATCCATCATGATCCGCGATGTGGATGTCATGCGGACCGCCTTCACTCAGACCATACAGAAACTGGTCATCGAACCGGTGAATTTGCTTGCTTTCATCAGTTTGCTGTTCATCATAAGTATTAAAATGACACTGATCACCTTGCTGATCATTCCTGTTTCTGCGGTTGTCATTGTAAAACTAGGGCAGAGCATCCGGCGCAAAGCGAGGCGTTCCAGCATTCAGATCGCAGGCGTTATGGATGTGCTTCAGGAAACTCTGGCGGGTATGAGGATCGTCAAAGCCTTTTCCATGGAGAAAGCAGAGATCAATAAATTCAAGCTCGAAACCAACAAATTTTTCAAACTCATTTTCAGGCAAACCCGCATGCGCTCAATGAGTACTCCCATCAATGAGATCATCGGAGTGAGTATCGGTGTGGTTCTGCTTTGGGTTGGCGGAATGGATGTTCTCTCCGGCAATGGTCTGAAGGGGGATGACTTTATGCGCTACATCGTGCTGCTCTTTGCCATGCTGCAGCCCGCCAAATCGCTGGGGAATGTGAATGCACAGATCCAGGCTGCCCTGGCATCAGCCGACAGGGTCTTTAATATCCTGAATACCCAAGCCAGCATTAAAGAAGTCGATCATCCAAGACAGCTCCCGGCTTTCCAAAAATCCATCGAATTCGAGGAGGTGTCTTTTCAATATGAATCCAGCGCCATCTCATCAATTAATCATATCACTGTTTCTATTCACAAGGCCGAAATAGTAGCTCTGGTAGGCTTGAGTGGCTCCGGTAAAACCACTTTTGTGGATCTCATCCCCCGTTTTTATGATGTGACTTCGGGCAGTATTACAATTGACGGCACTGATATCCGAGAGTTGTCCCTGTCTTCCTTGCGGGGGCTCATGGGGATCGTGACTCAGGAAACCATCCTTTTCAATGATACCATCGGCAACAATATCTCCTACGGTTCGCCAGAAGCGTCACTCGAGGAAATTCGTGAAGCTGCCCGCATGGCCAATGCGCTGGAATTCATCGAGCTACTGCCGGAGGGATTCGATGCTTTTGTGGGCGAAAAAGGTGCCCGTCTTTCCGGTGGTGAAAAACAGCGGATCTCAATTGCCCGGGCCATTCTGAAAGATCCAGACATCCTGATCCTCGATGAAGCGACTTCTGCTCTGGACAGCGAAGCAGAACGAAAAGTTCAAACTGCCATCGACAAGCTGGTCCGGGACCGCACCGTAATCGTCATTGCACACCGCCTGTCCACAATCATAAAATCCGATAAAATCATCGTGCTGGATAAGGGCGCCGTGGTTGAGAGCGGCACTCACAGTGAACTGCTCGCGCTGAACGGACAATACCGCAAACTATACGACCTGCAGTTTAAGGATGAAAGCAGCAATGCCAAGAATTGATTTGTTCTGGTTGCGCTCTTTTTCTCCTAAAGTCGTCATCAACTACTTTTGATGAGCGGGAAATCCTCAACATTGAATAGCGCCGTTATACTGGCCGGAGGGCAGGGGAAACGATTCAATTCAGAGACTCCCAAACAATTCCTTAAGCTCGACGGTCGGGAAATCCTTGAATTTTCTTTGAGAACTTTTCAGGATCATCCTGACATTGATGAGGTCATCATTGTATGTTCCGATAGTTGGCTGCCTCATGTGACTGCTCATTATCAAACCTGTCGTGTGGTCCCCGGAGGTGCTCTTCGCAGACAATCTGCATTGAACGGAGTGAATTCCTGTAATCCAAATTCAGTGAATATCCTGATCCATGACGCAGCCCGGCCCCTCGTCTCCGGAGAGATAATCTCAAATTGCTTGAGGGCTCTCGAAGCGTATTCCTGTGCGGTTCCCGTAATCGATGTGCAGGATTCCACCATTTCCATCGACAACAATTCCATAAAATATCTTAACCGTGATTTTTTAAAACGGATTCAGACGCCCCAGGGATTTAGGGCTCCTCTGATATGTGAAGTTTTAAGGGACAATCAGGAGGGGACTGATGAACTAAGCCAGGTTTTAAAGGTCTATCCCCAAATCTCGTACATTCTTTTTCCGGGAGAGCTCAGAAATATCAAAATAACAACCGAAGATGATCTGCAATTTGTCTCCCATCTGCTGAGTCGGTAGATGCGCCTCATTTTTGTTCTTCAGTTTGATAGTTTCATCCGGAACTTAGTCCCGGTGATCAAACGCCTTGTCTCTGAGGGTCACGACTGTACGGTAATTTTATATAGACCTAAACTCAGCCGTCAGTGGATTACCCATGAGATCCTTCAAATTATTGGTGACGTCCCTTTCCACATCATGACATTGTCACAGATCAAGAGAGAATTAAAATCAAATTATGAAGTACTTGTGATCGGTTCGGTTGGCGGCAGATTCATTGTATCGCTCTCAAAATATCTCCAGGGAAAAGGACTTAAAACCAGAATTGCAACCGGCTATATCGGAGCTTTATTGAACAATTATCCAAAGGGTTTCCTGAAAGGCGTAAGAAGACGCTCAAACACCCATCTTATCTGGACCCCCGGCAAAGAGGCTGCTCAAACTATTGAACAGACAGGCCTGGTAGATCAGCAAAAAACCAGGATCGCTCCAACGGGTTTACCCGTCATAGATCACCTTTATGAACTGACATGCCAACATAAAACAAACCCCGAAAAAGTCATCCTGTTTATTGAACAGCCAACTTATCCTCGTACCAGAGATGAGCGAAGAATTCTGGTGGGTCAATTGATCGATCTGGCGAAAGCCTATCCTCGCTACAGAGTGGTCATTAAACCCCGTTTTTCACGAAAAGTCAGCCACACGCACCGGCCTAAATATTTACTGTCTGATATATTGGAAGAATATAAAGATCGTCCGAGGAATATTTCTATATCAAATGACCGTATATACGAGTTGTTTAAGCAGACTAAGTTTGCTATTACGGTCAGTTCCACGGGAGGATTGGAAGCCATGTTATTTGGGATTCCAACCTATTTTATAAATGATTTCTGCCAGGGGCAAAATCAATACGGCACTGATTATTTCAAGGCGACCGGAGCTGTGGTTTCTATTCAGGACTTGATCCGAAAGCAATATCCTGTACTCAATTTTGAAGCGGTTAAAGAGAAATTACGATTTGACGGGAATAATACACAGAGACTGGCAGATGAGCTGTCGTATTTAGCTGAAACCATAAAATCCTAAACACTTCTCGATGCATCATCAATTATTT
>CAZIYQ010000219.1:0-4661 GCA_964543505.1 uncultured bacterium
TACACCCGCCAACCCTGAAGGGGTTGAATATGAATAGGGAAAACGCAAATACACCTGCCAACCCTGAAGGGGTTGAATATGAATAGGGAAAACGCAAATACACCTGCCAACCCTGAAGGGGTTGAATATGAATAGGGAAAACGCAAATACACCCGCCAACCCCAAAGGGGTTGAATATGAAAAACCAACAATGTTGCAAACAGTGAGTTGTCAGTCCTGATGTTCGCCCATTTGAACATCCATTCTGTTTTTTCACAGATGCGCGGAACCGCCACTCCCATGGCCCTGGTTGCCCAGGCGGCAGCCCGGGGAATGACCCATCTGGCCCTCACGGAGGTGAATGGCCTCTGGGGCTTCATTCGTTTTGTACAATTTGCCAAAGATCGGGGTATCCACCCTATCGCCGGGGTCAACCTCATCACTGCAACCGACGACGTTGTCCTGCTGGCAGAAAATCAATCCGGATACGAAAACCTGTGCCGGTTGATCTCCAAAATTCATGACGATCCCGTTCAGAACATCAAAACACTGCTCAAGCCCCACTGCGAAGGCGTGTTCGTCCTCGCTCACCAGCTTCACACTTTGAAACAGCTCTCCCGTTTTCTGCAGGATTCTCATCTGTTTGTGGAATTACGGCCCGGGATTACCGAACAGCAGGCACAGCAGTTATCCCGGAAATTCAAATTGGAGATCGTGGCAACGGGCGATGTGTATTTCATCAAACCGGCAGACCAGAAAACACACAAAGTGCTGCGGGCCATCGATAAAAATGTCACGCTCTCCCAGCTCACGCCGGCCGACTTTAAAAATGAACGGCACTATTTCCAGTCTGAAAAAGAGCTCATCCGCCAATTTCCCAACAGTCTCGAAGCCCTGAACAATGCCCAGTATCTGGCCGAGCGCTGTAAAACGGACTGGAATTATGTGAATACTATTTTCCCCGAGATGTCACTGAAAGAAACCCGTAATGCCAGTGAGCGTCTACGGGAACTGGTGTACAACGGCGCCCGCCAGCGCTATGGCGAGATCACCTATGCCGTGAACAAACGCATCGAATATGAGCTCTATCTCATCATCCACAAAGGCTTTGCGCCCTATTTTCTGGTGGTGTATGATATTGTGCAGCAGACCAAAGCCACTATTGGCCGGGGCTCGGGTGCCGCGTCCATTGTGAGCTACTGTCTGTTCATCACCCAGGTTGACCCCCTGAAATACAACCTGCAATTTGAGCGTTTCATCCATCCCGAGCGCGTGGATATGCCGGACATCGATATCGATTTTCCCTGGGATGAGCGGGATGACATCCTCGATTACGTCTTCAAAAAATACGGGACGGAGCGCACGGCCATGGTGGCCAGTCAGGTTTTCATGCAGCCCCGCTCGGCGGTGCGCGAAGTCGGTAAAGTTTACGGATTGTCCAACGAAGAGATCAAGGCGGTGACCAAGCGCATCGGCTGGAGCCGGCGGCATACCCAGCTCACCCAGTGGATCCGGGACGACGACCGCTTCAAAAACCTCTCTCTGGATGATACTCTGATGGAGATCCTGGAACAGAGTGAGAAGATCATCGGCGCTTTCCGTTATCCATCGGTTCATCCCGGCGGCATCATTATCGTACCGGATGAGATTTGCAAATACGTGCCGGTCCTCACGGCTCCCAAGGGGGTACAGATCGTGGAATGGGAAAAAGATCAGGTGGAGGATTCGGGTCTGCTCAAGATCGATCTGTTGGGCAACCGCTCCCTGGCAGTGGTGCGGGACACCCTGAAACAGATTGGGGTTTACAACAGCGAATACATAGATTACCACAAAATCCAGCCCATTGGCGACCCGCAGACAGAGGCCCTGATGAAAGCCGGCCGCACCATGGGCATCTTTTACATCGAGAGTCCGGCCACCCGTCAGCTGCTGGCCAGGGCAGGCGTCGTTGATTTTGAACATGTAGTGATCTACTCTTCCATCATCCGTCCGGCGGCAAACCGCTTCACCAATCTGATGCTGGAGAGAATCCACGGCAAACCCTGGCAGCTGCTGCATCCGGACCTGCATTTTCTCAAGGAAAGCTACGGCATCATGGTCTATGAAGAACAGGTTTCCATGACGGCCCGAGAGCTGGCCGGATTCGGCTATGCGGAGGCTGACTATCTGCGCAAGGTCATCTCCCGTCCATCGCTGGCACACCTGGTGCCCCACTGGCGGGCAAAATTCATCCAAGGCATGCTGAAACGGGGTTATCACGAAAAGCTGGCCCGGGAACTCTGGGCCATGGTGCAGTCTTTTTCCGGCTATTCCTTCTGTAAACCTCATTCAGCCTCCTATGCCATGCTGTCTTTCACCTGTGCCTATTTGAAAGCCCACTATCCGGCAGAATTCCTGGCTTCTGTCATCACAAATCAGGGAGGCTTTTATGGCAGTTACGCCTATTTGAGTGAGGCCCGGCGTTTCGGAATTAAGATCCTGCTGCCGGACATCAACCGCAGTGCCAGAGGCTATCGCGGCAGACGAGACCGCATCCGCATGGGTTTCATGCCCATCAAAAAATTACAGGAAAAAACCATTGAGGCAATTCTTGCCGAACGCAAAGCCGGTGATTTCACCTCGCTGAACGATTTTTTCCTAAGGGTTGAGCTGGATTTGGCAGATGCCATGGCCCTCACCAATGCAGGCTGTTTTGCATCTCTGGCCCCGGACCGGACCCATAAAGAAATTGCCTTCAGAGTTGCCTGCCTGCATCTGCAAAACGGCCGGGGGGAGTGCCTGACTCCAACGGCAAATCAAACACCTCTGACCCGTTCCGAGAGATTGAAACTGGAGGTTGAATCTTTCGGATTTCCCGTAACCGAACATCCTCTGAATCCCTATCTCCCCTATTTTGCCGGCAGAATTAAAAAAGCCCGCGATATTCCCCGCTGCGTGGGACAGACCATCAATCTTGCCGGCGTGTATATCACCCGCAAAGTCACTGCCACCCGTAAACACGAAGCCATGGAGTTTGTCACTTTTGAAGACGAGACGGATATCTACGAATGCGTCATGTTTCCAGCGGTTTTTGCCGAATATGGCGATCTGCTGAATTGGGAGAAACTCTTTATATTACGGGGCAAGGTGGAAGAAGCTTTTGGCGTTTATACGCTGACCATTGAGAAATTGTCCAGCCTGCAAAGGATGATCAAAAGGTTGTATCCGGAGCACCACGAGCTCCATCAGGAGTTGACAGTGGGAACCGCCAGCGAATATACCCCGGATGAGATCGTCATGAAATGATAGGACAGCGCTTCCACCGCAAAATAGTAGTTATAAGTCATTAACCTGAAAGTATAAGTTGAACTGAATGAACCCTTTCACCGCCATTATTTTTGATCTGGATGGAACACTACTGGATACCATTGAGGATATCGGCCTGGCAGTAAATGCCGTACTTCATGAATTTGGATATCCCGGCCATGAACTGGAAAAATATAAAATGTTTGTTGGTGATGGTGCTGATGAACTTGTTACCCGGGCTCTTCCGGAGAATGAAAGGACCGCTGATACCATCCAAAGTGGTGTGGAACGCTTTGTGAGTTACTATAGCAAATTCTGGCCACGACATACCCGGCTTTTCCCCGGTATTCCCGAGTTGCTGGATACCCTCTGCGATAAGGCTATTCCCCTGGCCATCCTCTCCAATAAACCTCACGATTTTACACTGCAAATGGTAGATGAATTGCTGGGGGATTGGGAATTTGAGACGGTTCGCGGACTGCAGAAAAACATCCCCAAAAAGCCGGATCCCACTGGTGCTCTCCTGATCTCGCGGCAACTGCGCATCCTGCCGGAACATATTTATTTTATTGGCGATTCGGGCATCGATATGCACACTGCCCTGGATGCAGGCATGCTGCCCTATGGCGTATCCTGGGGCTTCCGCGGCGAAAGGGAATTGACCGGGGCCGGCGCAAGAGCCGTATTAAACACACCATTGCAACTTTTAGAGCTGATGGAGAAATGAGAGAGGAGCGGATGCCGACCTATTCGGGCAATATAATTGATCTCATCGCCGGAACGATCTACCCCGGCACTGTGCTGGTCAGAGATGGCCGGATCGTAAATATTAGTAGAGAGACAACCCTCTATTCCCGCTACATCATGCCGGGCTTTGTAGATGCCCACATTCATGTGGAAAGTTCAATGCTGCCGCCCTCTGAATTTGCCCGGGCCTGTGTGGTCCACGGCACGGTGGCAGTCGTTTCAGATCCCCACGAAATTGCCAACGTGCTGGGCCTGGAAGGCGTTCACTTCATGCTGAATAGTGCTGCAAAAGTGCCTGTAAAATTTTATTTCAGCGCTCCCTCCTGTGTGCCGGCAACAGCATTTGAAACCAGCGGAGCCCAGCTTGACGCTTCACAGCTGGAGGTTCTACTGCAGATGGATCAGATAAAATATCTTGGGGAAATGATGAACTATCCCGGTGTCATCTTCGGCACCGCAGATGTCATGGAGAAACTGGCCCTTGCCAGGAAATACCAAAAACCCATCGACGGTCATTCCCCGGGGCTATCCGGTACGGATCTGAAAAAATATGTCGCCGCGGGGATATCCACTGACCATGAATGCTTTACTACAACCGAAGCCCTGGAAAAAATCAGTCTGGGCATGAAGATTCTCATCCGCGAAGGGTC
>CAZIYQ010000220.1:0-4593 GCA_964543505.1 uncultured bacterium
ATGGTGGAGGGAACAAAGCCTTAACAAAATTCACTCTCCATATTCAAAATACCCCATAAAATGTGTTTATTCAATACCTTACACATCACCAAGCCCTTTTGTTTTGCTGGACTGCGAGAGAAATTTAATTCTCTACATTTTCCCCAAACAGAGAACGGACGTGGGTTCGATTCCCATTGGCACACCTGACGGTCTGTTTTACAACTCAGGTCTGAACAATCAATTTTCAATCATCTGAACTATCCTAAATTTCCGGACTGTTGCCTCAGTCGTCCGAACTTGTAAATATTCCTTACAGGTTAGCTTCGCCAGTATTTCGATTTTTTCGAATAACTGAAACATCTTCACCTTATCAATCCCTCAGCCAACTCCAACACATCCACCGGCCAGAAGCATTCCGGGCGTGGATGGCGGACTCGCGGATGTCCGGCCTCAGGGCGGCAGTTCTGCAGGGAGTCGAGCCACTGGGCCGGAATCGCGTCCCGACCGCACACAGTGCCTAACAGTGCCCCGCAAATGGCTGCATTGGTATCAGTGTCTCCTCCGCGCATGATGGTGTCGACAACACCGTCCTCGAGGCTTGGCGCATGAAGCAGCTGATAGAGGGCATTCTGAAAGGCAATCAGTACCCATCCCTGTTGATGGACATAATCCGCTGGCGGCCCATCGGCTGCCTTGTCAATGGTGTCGAGCAGTTTCGGTTCGACGGACATGTCGGCTGCCCGCTGCCGGATGTGCTGGTATAGCTCTTTGCGGTCGCAGCCGGAAGCAATGGCGTGGGCAATCCCCATTGCAAAAAGCGCGTTCGTCTGCTGGCAAATCAGATTTGGATGGGTAAGAGCCGCATCCTGCTTGGCCCACTCAGCCACCTGACTCAATTCAAATTCGGCTCCGAAGATTCCCAGCGGACTGATCCGCATCATGGCTCCATTGGCTTGGCTGTCGGGATTGGGATTTCCACGCAACCCGGCAGAGATGGTCATACCGCAATCGAAGGGATTGGAACTCAGCCAATATTGATATTCTTTCCGTGCTTCCTCCGGTTCATAGGAACCTTTCTTCACCAGCATCCGAGCAAGCAGTAGAGCCATTTCAGAATCATCGGTCGGCTGACCAGCAATGGTATTCCATGTGCCGCCGTCCGCCAGTTCCCGGACACCACCGGGATATTCCCGTCGAATCTGCTCGGGTGTCTGAAACTCCACCAGGCCGCCGAGTGCATCACCGGCAAGCTGGCCAAGCAGGCATCCTTGAGCTCGCTTAAGCATTTGCTGAGTTATATCTCTACCGTAGGAGCTCATTCATTCTCTCCTTAAAATAGGTAGGATATTTCTCAATCACTGCAATAGCAGCCTCCCGGTTTTGTTTTAACATTCGAATCACTTCATTCTTTTGGGTAACAGAAAATTTCAATGAATTGGCAAGGTCCTGTGAAATTACACGGTCGGAAAATCCAAGTTCATAGAGAGTAATTGTGGTTTCTGTAGGTAGTCCATATTTAAGACGCTTTTGGAAAAGCTGAAGACGACTTATCAAGTCGCCTGTCCCTTTCTGATCCAGTGCTTCGACAAACTCACATAATGCACTCACCAGCAGAGCACCGTCATAAGCAAGTGTTCCTTCGCAGACATCAACGACATGATCGATCTTGAACTCCCGCCGTCGGGTACCCCATATCATCTTGGCCTTGTGCTTATAGATGATTTTCAGGAGGTCGCTGAAGGACTTTCCACAGATCCATCCATGGGCAATTTCTTTTAACACCTCCGGTTTATCGAACTTCGTGAATACGCCACCATTGATATGCTGGGTGAGCAAAGGCCATGCAAGATCGAGGGCTTCCGTTTCATCAACAATCGAAATCAGATTGACAGCGTTTGATTGAACCCACCTTTCAATGGCTTGGGCGTCCTGAACACCGTAAAGCGTTCTGCCGTAGATTTTCCGGCGAGCCGGATCGGTGATGCTTGCAGAGATGTTTTGAGCGAGGAGTTGAAACAACTCGCGGATATGCCCCTTTATCTGATCATCAGCCAAGAAAAAAGCAAGCGTCCCTTCGGCCAACCGGATCACTTCTGCATCCGAAAGGCCATTCTCCGTTTCATCCCAATGGGATAATAGGAAGCTCTCGATGGCGCAGATGAGACTAATTCTCCAAGCGACTTGCCGCTCGACGCCGCCTCGTGAGAATCCTTTGTCCCCATGTTGTGCGGCTATCTCGGCAGCCAGTTTGGCAACTTCATCTGGGTCACTGATATAGGCCTTGGCAAAATCCAGAGCTTCCATGGTGATGGTGTATTTATCGTCATCACTTTTTATGGGCTCAAAGATTGAAAGCAGGTTGCTAATGCAAGGCTCGGAATTACGAGGCTCTAAAAGCTCCTTCATCTGCTCCCAGCGCCATCTACCATTGTGGACCTTCCGCTTGTCATAGATCACCGGATCTGCAAACAGAATGCTACCTTCGGTATGCATTCCAGCCCGCCCGGCACGACCAATAAGGTTGTGGAAATCCCGAACTTTGATACGCTCCATCCCTTGATACACACTGGTCACAATGAGGTATCGGATCGGAAGGTTTACACCTTGTGCCAAGGTGGAAGTACAGACAACGAACCGCACGAGATCCTCTCTCATGGCATATTCCACCGCCAGCCGGATGCCGTGTGGCGTGTTGCCATGATGGGAAAAAATGCCGTGTGCTGCGCTCTGAGATGCAGGGACGTCAGCTCCAAGATTCTTAACGTGTAGATGTGTCAGCTTCTCAACTTCCTGTGGGTTTGAAAACTCCAGTGGTAAAGCAAGAGGAGCACCTCGCTCAATTAAATCTACAGCCTTCTCGCAGATGCTTGCTGCTGTCGACTTTCTTCCGCAGAAAACAGCGATACTGCCATTCGAAACCAACTTCAGACCGAGATAAAGCGCAATAGCTTGGCCATCGTTCTTCTCAGGGAAAAACCGATCTTTTTGCTCTCTACCTCTTCTGCCAAGATTGAATCGCTCAATTACCCTTGGAACGAAGAACTCGCCCTGGTCGGCATCCCGGCTGTCAACATATTCAATTCTGCCTAACTGATCCAGCCAACTTGCGAACCCGACTGACCTAAATGTCGGATTTAAATTCGTGCCTTCAACAACATTTGATTCATCATTTAACCATTCCCCAACAGATTCTGCGTTACTGATTACTGCAGAGATCAATACCTTCTGAGCTCCTTCAGGAAGCATAGAGCGCAGAGAGGTTAAGAGCAGTTCATAGGTGATGCCTCGAGTGCCGCTATCGAACTGATGTCCTTCATCAAAAACTATCAATCCAACATGAGAGGCAAGCTCAGGAGCATGGCGAAGGACATAAACCAGTTTCTCTGGTGTTACAATGAGGATCTGTTGATGACCCAACAATTCGGCAATTTCGAAATCGGTCTGCAAAGCATCGGACAGTTCATCTACCTTGGTGGATTCGTTTTGGAATGCATCAATAAGGCTGTTTTTTATCTCGTGGCAAAGTGCTCTAAACGGCGCAATAATAATTGCCATTGATGTACGTTCAGCAAGAAAAGCACTTCGGAGAATCAATTCTGTTGCCTTGGTTTTTCCTGCACTGGTAGGCATTTGAATAATAGCTGACTCACCTTTGAGAACATTTTTCTGGCCTAAAAGATGTTGCGCTGGCCAAAGCTCTTTAATGAAGGATTCTTTCTGTAACGCATACTGCCACTTTTCTTTGGAAAGACCAGAATATAAAGGGAGTGCTTTCCAACAGGAATTCTGAAGCTTTTTTTTGAGTATGGCCGTGATTACATCTCCAAGGAGAAGCTGTCTGGGTGTCCCGGACTCATAAACTGCGGCTCTAAGCTTCGTTGCTAAATCGTTGAGATTTTCCTCTCCGATACCGTTCTCAAAAAACTGGAAAACCCATTTTGAAATCCCGTCGATGTATCCACCGAATGGTCCCTCAGATCCTTCAAAATAGGTTCCTAGGTCGGCTTGTAACAACCAAAGCAATAGATCCTCCAAACCTTCACCATCCAGATCCGGGCACTCGTCATCGATACGTTTAGCCAAAACTGACGCGCTTCCGGGAAGATCACACAGATAATAGGAAGCAGAGCCAAGAAGCACGAGATAAGGATCAAGTGCTTCATTCAGCTTTGATTGCAGGTATGAGTCAAAGAAACGGGCAGAAAACAGTAAGTTGTTTCGAAGTTCTGCGAGCGTGTCAGACTCAAATGCCTCCCGATTAATTCCTGCAGCAAGATCCCCCAATAAGCCTATCGAAATAGTGAAGAGCTTGGCAGGATCTTGTTTAATTTTGATATGGTGCTCTTCTGGAACACCATACTCGAGCATTTTGGCTTTTGACCGAGTGACACCAAGTAAAAGCTTAGATTTTCGTTCAGGCTTCATCCGCAGCCCTCCTGTAAAGCTCATGAACAAGCTCCATCATGGCAGGACCTTTGATGATTATGAGAACCAAGCTTTTTCTGTTTGGATGGGGAATAAACTCTTTTGATCTGGCTGATTTTGGAATTTTTTTGCAATCAGCTTCAACAACGATATCCAAATCAAAATGCTCATCAGCGATCAAAGCAG
>CAZIYQ010000221.1:0-4546 GCA_964543505.1 uncultured bacterium
CTGTGCGGCAGGTTTTAAATGCCGTTCAACAGAGGGTGAATTTTTAGAGTTCGCCGGAATGTCAGATAAAGTGAAGTCACCATTGCTCACGCCGGAAACATAAACCCAGGACTGTGCAGAATCCTGGGCAATGCTGAAGCCATCAGTAGTTTCGTACCAGTTTTGCCATTCATCGCCCCTGATATGAGCACTGAAAGAGCTGCTGTCAGGTTGAAACAATTGGATGCTTTGGGGAATGGCGGTCACACTGAAGGCGAGTTGCATTGAAATGAGCACTGCTAAAAATAATTTTTTAAACATTTTTCTTTCCGGTTTTATTAAAAATTAAAGTCTGTGTTTTAATTCTGATGAAAGTTTTTTCACACTGCTATTTACTCAGCCAGGATTTCCTGCACCAGCAGGATCACATCTGTGATGTCAATGTAGCCGTCTCCGTTCATATCGGCCGCAAGGGTTTGGTCGGGTGTCGGTTCACTGGTTCCCATAATGAAACTCACGAGGGATAAAATATCCAGAATATCGAGCAGTCCGTCATCATTCAAATCCCCGTAAAGAATATTGGAGACAACAGGAAAAACAATTTCGAAATCCGTTGAATACTCGACCCAGTCAATGGCGTTCGAAGTGACCGAAAGTGTGCAGCTGATATCTCCAGGCGGTGTTGTTCCGGAAAACTCTAGAATAAACGGTTCCTCTTCATTCAGACTTGCATCTCCCGGGGCTGCATCCCAAAAACCCGCGCTGCCGCTGAGTACATTCACATCGCCGGATGCACAACTCAACTCAGAACTGATTCCCGTTGCGGCTCCCCAATCTTCGTTGTTGTAAAGGATGACCCTGACTTCGACCGTTTCGCCTGGATTGATTTCGCCGTCACTGTCATTTTGGATCGTCAGATCGTCACCGATATATTCCAGGCTGGGGAAAAGACCGACTTCAACGGCTTTTTCTGCATCTACCCTTCCCGTTCCCAATTTGCCCTGCAGATAGGGTTCGGGATTGACTTGGTAGATGATGGGATTTGCCGTCGCCAGAATCATGGTCTCGAGTTGGATATTGGTCCAGTCCGGGTTGTAAGCTTTCAGCAGTCCGATTGAGCTGGCGACAATGGGTGAGGCCATGGAGGATCCGGCCCAGGAGGCATAATGATTATTGATAACACAGCTGCGAATATTTTCACCCGGTGAAGCGATGTCGATGGTAGCATGATAGGTGGCCCAGTGATTCCATGAGTCACCGGATCCCAGAGGGCATACGGAGATCACATTTTCATAACTGGATGGATACTGGGCCTGTTCGAGTTCACCATAGCCATTGTTATCGCCATTTCCACCGGCGGCAACGATCACTGCGTGGTAATTATCATGGGCGACGTTGATGGTGGTCTGTTCGTATTGATTGTATCCGAGGCCGCCCCAGCTGTTGTTGAGAATGGAAAAACCCTGGGAATAAAAACCGGCTTTGGCCGCATACAGGATCCCGGAATAGCCGTCGGTGATATATGGCTCACCCACCTGATCTTCCTGTGACACCTTCACAGCCATGATGCGGCAGTTGAAAGATGTGGATGCGATACCAGTTGAATTATCGGTCGTCGCTCCGAGCAGTCCCGAGACATGAGTTCCATGAGCCCAGGTTGAATAATTCGAAACACCCTGTTTAGGGAGGGGATTATTGTCATCCACACCAGACCATCCCGAAAGATCCCATCCAATGAGGTCATCGATAAAAGTTGAGGGTGAGTTGTCCCAATCATCATCATCCACATTATTGAGATCACCGGGGTCCAGCACCCACTGTCCGCCTGAATATTCGAGAGTGTGCCCATCCCCATCGGCATCTTCGTTGAGATTCTGCCAAATGTTGTCGATCAGGTCCACATGATCCCAATCCACGCCCGTATCGACCGATATCAGAATGACCGCAGGATCACCGGGGATATCCCCGCCATTGACATCCCAGAAATCCCAGGCATCATTGGCATTGATCTGCTGTAAAAACCACTGTTGATTATAATAAGAATCATTGGGCGTGTAATAAGGCTTACGGAGGGGCTCCAGTTCACTGGATTGTATGAAAGAGAAAGCCTGGAGAGTTGAACGGACGGATTCGGGTGTCTGCCGTGAATTTTCAGCCAAAGCAATGCGATAAATACGGTTGAGATAAATAACCCCGTCGTTATCGGCTTCGATCGCAAAAGGGATCCACGGTTCGATGTGCCGGGCCTGGATATCCTGCAAAAAATTGTTGAGCTGGGGGATGTCTACGCTGATCCCGTTGCGGCTATTGTCAATCTGCAGAGGACTGACGGCCGGTTTTAGGCAAAACAATACCGTATTTTCACGATATTGGATTGTTGTTGAAAAGCCAGCGGTAATTACAAAAAACACTAAAACTGCTTTACGAATCAAATCATCTCCTATTTTTTGAAAGAGTAAAGATAAAGGGTTTCGGCTATCCTGTTGGTTTGCTTTTCTGTAACAGGGTGTTAATAGGCTGAAAAGATCAAACCGTACGAGCTGTTTCCGGCGTCACATGAAAAAGGGTAATTTCATTTTTTGAGCCAATCCTCATAGGGGGTCCCCAGGTACCCGAACCGGGAGATGTATAGAGTGTAAGATTGCCAAAGTGATGGAGGCCGAAGCCATAGCGGTAAAAGGCCAACGCCAAAAGTGAAAATGGGAAAATCTGACCGTGATGAGTATGCCCTGAAAGTTGGAGATCCACACCGGCCTTTTCGGCATCTTGCATGCCGGTAGGAGGATGATACATCAGGATAGTGGGTCGCTTAGGATCAAACTGGATGTTTTTCAAAGCAGGCAAATCCCGGCGGGTTTCCTTCGCTGGATTATCGATACCAATGATCTGAACATCGTTGAGACCGACCATTTCATTTCGCAATAGGCGTATCTTTGTTCCGGAGAGGGTTTTCTCAACATGAGAAAGCCCCTCATAGAGTTCATGATTCCCCAATGACAGAAAGACCGGCATCGTCAGGTCATCGAGAGGTAGAATCGAATTGGCATCCAGTGGAGCACTGCCGTCGAAAAGATCACCCGTGATCAGAACGGCAGCAGGTTTCAGGGTGTTGATCGTGCGGGTGAGCGCTTTAAGGTATCCGGACCTGTTGATTGTGCCGATGTGGATGTCGGAAAGCTGCACCAGATCCATGGGCTCATTCAGATTTGGTATCGGAACGGTGATCTCCCGAACAGCAAAGCCTCGGGCATTGAATGTTCCGTAAGCGGTAAGAACGAACAGCAATACTATTAAATACGATGGTGCCGGTACAAAGCCTGGCGGTAAGATGGCCCGCATTAATTCATAGATCGCGATCAGACCAATGAAAATGGTGAGCATGCCCATTAAAATCGAAGCACAAATATAAAGGATTCTGGTGCTACCCAAACCCAGTGTGCGCTCTAATACAGCCGCCACTGGAAAAAACAGACCCAAAATGAGGACGCTCATGTAAAAAGTCCGGCCATTAGGCAATGCAAAATAATGAGACAATCGCCCCAGCGCAAAATAGTGCAGACCAAGATAGACAGCTGTAAAAATAGATAGGAAAATAATCAGTCGCAGTATCTGCATTAGGAAGTTCCAGTCACAGAAAATGCCTAGTTCAGCCGGCAGGTGATAGCAGTTCTGTGATTTGAACTAAACACAGAACCCATATATTCAGGCAACGTCAGCTTACTTCTTTTTATGCTCAGGAACGATCATCACCGAAATTTTTTCCTCACCACGAAGAATTACCATAGGCACAGCTTCACCGGCCTTAATCCCTTCTGTAGCCAACATATAATCCTGAATATTCAGGATGTTCATACCGTTAAATTCAATGATGATATCTCCGGGGAGCATGCCTGCTTTACCGGAAGGTGCATTCTCCCTCGCAGCGGTGATCCGGAGCCCCTCGCCGGAGTAGGTGAAATCCGGGATAACACCGATTGTCACTGAATACCCATGTCCGCCGCTACTGCCGGCGGGAGGTTCGACTTTAACAAAATCCGGTGGTTCTGTTCTGGTGAGGATCCTTGAAACAGTCCTTGAAACGAGCCCAAGAATTTCGACCATCCCCGGGAAATTGATTTTATCGATGTCATCGCTGGGCCGGTGATAATCCATATGAGCACCGGTAAAATAGAATAACACAGGGATATCCTTCAGATAAAAGGATTGATGATCGCTGGAAGCATAACCCTCATCGTTATAAACCAAGGCTAAACTATCGCTGTTTTCTTCCGAAACCAGTGATTTCCACCATGAAGAAGTCCCTGCGCCCCCTACGATCAGGGAATTGTCATGCAGCCTGCCGATCATATCCATGTTGATCATAGCGACTGTTTTATCCAGGGGAACGAGGGGATGTTCGGTGTAATAAGCCGATCCGAGCAGACCGACCTCTTCTCCACCAAAGGTGATGAAGAGCAAAGACCTTTGGTTTTGTGCAACGAGTTGATTGCTGAAATATTCGGCAAGTTCGATTACTCCGGATGTGCCCGAAGCATTGTCGTCAGCCCCATTGTGTATGGCATGTTCT
>CAZIYQ010000222.1:0-4535 GCA_964543505.1 uncultured bacterium
TGCAGTGCCGTCTCCACCTGTGACGGAATTGACGGATCATAGAGAACGTTGGGATGAATATTACCGTCCCCCGCATGGCAGAAGCTGGCTATGGGGATGCCATATTTCGATGAGATTTTCCCTATCTCGCGAAAGACATCTGTCAGCCGATTCCGGGGCACAACACCGTCGTTTGTGTAATAGGCCGGAGCCAGCTGCCCCATCGAACCTACGGCATGTTTCCGGCCTCTCCAAAGTCGCTCCCGGTCTGCTTTGGTCATAGCTTCTTCAAGGGGAATCTCCGTAAATCCACGGGCTATTGTTTTCAGCCGTTTCGTGTCGGAGGTGATATCACAGTTGACGTCGTCCAGTTCCACAATGAGAACGGCCTTAGCATCTTTGGGAAATCCGGGTTTCAGTTTTGCTTCAACCGCCTGAACGGTCAGCTGGTCCAGCATTTCCATGGCAGTGGGCAGAATACCCTGTTTTAAGATGGTCGAAACACAATCGGTTGCTCTCGTCAGTTCATTGAAGATGAGTAAAAATGTTCTCACTGTTTTGGGCAATTCGGTAAGATTCACGATAATCTCGGTGGTGATGCCCAGTGTTCCTTCCGAACCGGTGAAGAGACCTGATAAGTCATATCCGGAATAATAACGCAATTTGCCGCCAAACTGCACGACTTCCCCGGTAGGCAGGACGACTGTTTGACCCAATATGTGGTTGGTTGTGACTCCGTATTTAAGGGTGTGGGGGCCACCGGCGTTTTCGGCCACATTCCCTCCGATAGTGGAAACGATCTGGCTGGAAGGGTCCGGCGCAAAATAGAGATGGTACTGTTTTACTCGTTGGGACAAGGCGGCATTGACCACTCCCGGCTGGACGACCGCCAATCGATTCAAAGGATCAATTTCAATAATCCGGTTCATCCGGCTGAGTTGGATGATAACTCCTCCGTCAGAAAGCGCACCTCCGCTGAGGCCTGTCCCTGCACCCCTGGCGGTGAAGGGGATATCCGACTGATAGCAGATTTTGACACAAGCATTGACCTCTTCCGTCGATTCGGGTAATACGACCAAACCCGGCTGAGCAGAATGAAATCTCAAGCCGTCTGCAGAATAAAGATTTAATTCGATATCGTCACGGATCAGGCCGTTTTTCCCCACAATATCTATTAAAGCGGTAATGAGGTCGGAGTCGATTTTATGTCTTGAGGTCACGCGGAAATTTCGGGAGTTTTCCCCTGTGTTTCATAAGGATAATTGATCGGATTTGGATAAGCCCTGTCAAAATTCGAAAGAGCACTAATCTCACTGCTGTAATACGGGCAATGTGCTTTAAATTCACCCACGAATCGCAGTATAAATTTGATCGGAAACCAGAAAATGTCAGCTAATGAATCACGGCCCAGTTTTGAAACCGTCTATATGCAGTTTGCCGGTCTCATCGCCCAACGCTCGACTTGCAGCAGATTGCAGGTAGGAACGGTAATTACCACCACAGATTTTAGAAAAGTTCTCGCCATCGGTTATAACGGAAATGCATCCGGGCTGCCAAATGCCTGTGACCGTGAAGAACCCGGCAATTGCGGATGTCTGCATTCAGAGGAAAATGCAGTCATCAATTGTGACTCTCCGCGTTACATCGAGAAAATTGTTTTCGTCACCCATCTGCCCTGTGAAGCCTGTGCCAAACGACTGGTAAATCTGGGGAATGTGGTAAAAGTGATTTACCGTAGTGAATATCGCAGCACAGCCTCCTTGAAGATCTTTAAGTCCGCAGGAATTGCTGTGCAGTTGCACACATAATCCCGTTCGAAGACCCATTCTATCAATATGCGTTCTCCACTTAATGGTATTTCACGGCAGTCCCATAGGCCATCAGCTCAGACATAGACCTGGCGATCATACTGGTGACAAAGCGAACATTGACCACCGCATCGGCCCCTTTGGATTGTGCATCGGCGATCATCCTTTTCAAAGCTTCATCCCTGGCATCCGCCATCAGGGCTGTGTACTGGCTGATCTCCCCGCCGACAATTCCTTTCAACACTGCCAGGATATCATTACCGATATGTTTCGCCCTGACGACATTGCCCATGGCGACCCCAATAATATTATGGATATCTTTCCCAGGTATTGAATCAGTTGTTGACACGATCATAATTTTCTCCTCATTTTCTTTCTAATTGATTGAAAGTATTCTTAAAAATACAACCCTCACTGATTTTATAAAAAGGCCACAACCGGAATGAAAAACCTAACAGGAGTTTTGAATCGCTCTGAGAATTTTTCATTAAGTAAGATGCCTCTTTAAAAATTTTGTATATAGATGTTCAAGACGAACAGATCAGAATTGTCGGGCAATTCATAACGGTGCAGTGTTTTTTTCAGATGAGTCTCAAAAAGGACAATCCCTTTCAGTAAAGTTGAACCCATAGCTTAAAACGAGTACTTCAGTCCCAAACGGAAATTGGAGAAATCCTCCAGCTGATTGAAAATATAGTCTGCCCCAAGACTATCGTCCCCTATGAAGTTGTTCAGGGAGGCTTCCAGATTGATGCTTTCGGTGGGAGAGTAATCCACTTCGAATCCTACCATATAGCCTTTGTTTTTCAAATTCGCCATGACGAGTGGTTTGATTTCAAGACGATTGTCCCAGAGCGTGGAAGTTAAGCTGATCATCAGGGCCTGATCCAGGAAACTGGCAAAGGGGCTCCCCATTCCCTGGGAAAAACTCGCTTCAAAACCCGGAGGGCTGGTCTCAACCGAATAGACATGATTCCCAATGATCTGGGTCGTGAGGGTGAAGTTTTCAAAACCCGTATATTCTATCTGACTCACATATTGCAGATATTCAGCCGATATATCAACGAAATTTGCATTAATAAATTCATCATATAGCATGGCCCAATCCGGCCCGGTTACAAAATAAGCGGCCTCATTTCTGAAAGTAAAATCATTCCAGAAATTGACCATGTCTGCGCCATAGGCATCAGTCTTCCGGTAGGCAAAATTTATTGGTAAATAAGGATTACCAGGTTTCAGTGTAGGTATAAAAACATTCGGCGAAAATAACCGGTCATGTCCCTGAAAATAGGAAACAGCCAGATCGCTGTTGCCAAAGCTTGTCTGAATTCTGGCGCCATACTCCTGTTCGTTTTTCACTTTTTGTATTTGTGAAGATGAAGGATGCATAGGCGGTTTAATGGGGAAATCTTCCTCATAGACCATTCTGTTGGGTTCATGATAAGGGATGAAAACCGCCTGAATCTGCCAATTGGCCAGATACCACTTAACTGAAGCTGCCGGAGAGCCGATTTTGCGCTCCGTGCCGTTGTCAAATAAATAATAGTAATCATAGGCGGAAAGGTTATCGGTTGGATTGTTGGCATCTGCCATACCCCAGGCGAAGATCTGTTTGCCCACAGAAACTTCCCCGAAAGGAGGGTACCAGACCAGGTAGGCTTCCCTCAATTCCGCCCGGGTTTGGTTATGCTTCCAGCGGTATTCCAGAGAGGAGCTGGCCACAAATTCAAGGTCATGGTAAGTATAGGACGCTGTCAGTGTTGCCAGACGGATGGGCAGAGAGATCTCCTTGCCGTCGGACAGGCCAAATAATCCGCTGGGGTGGATATTCCCTGAAATACCGATCTGGCCGGCCAGGGGCAGAGCCGTAAAAACAGTAATTAAAATAGTTGTGATCAGTTTCATCTCACCTCTCATTCCTAATTATTCACGAATCATGATCAGCAGCATTTTGAATTTCTCTTCTGCTTTTAGTGCATGGGTTTTGTTGGCGGGCATGATAATCATCTCACCTGCGGCAACGGTATGCACCCCGCCGTCCACCGTGATTACCGCCTGTCCGTCAATAACCTGCACCATAGCGTCAAAAGGTGCTGTGTGCTCACTGAGTTCCTGACCTTTGTCCAGGGCAAACAGAGTCACAGTTCCTGCCTTTCGTTTGATGAGTGTCTGACTGACAATGGCGTCTGCCTGGTAGTCGATTTTGTGATTTAATTGGATGACGTTTCCCATTTGGTGCTCCTAAATGTTCGCATGTCCTGCGTTTAAGAAAAAAATTGTTCCAATCCCGGCCAGTAGCAGCAAAATCTGCAGCAGGCTGTCTTTCAGTTGGGTGTGGTGATTCAATCCGGGAATGAGATCCCCAATGGCAATATAAATAAAGCTGGCTGCCGATACACACATGATATAGGGAATTGCCCCTTTTACACTCTGCATGAACAAATAGGCCAATATCGCTCCAACCAGGGCGGTGAGTCCCGAGATCATGTTTAATCCAAAGGCTTTCATGCGTGAATATCCGTGATCCAACAGGATGGCAAAATCGCCGACTTCCTGGGGTATTTCATGGGTGATAACCGATATCGAGGTCATGATCCCAAGAGGGACAGACACCATAAACGATGCGGCAATGATGACCCCGTCGATAAAGTTGTGGAAGGCATCCCCAATGAGAATAAGCGGACCAGCGGTTTTGTGGAGTGGGTCACGAAAGACAAATATCTCGATATCCGTGGAGAAAGTTACGAC
>CAZIYQ010000223.1:0-4516 GCA_964543505.1 uncultured bacterium
TAAATAGTACCAGTGAAACGACTAATATTCTAGTTGTTGATGATGAAAAAAGTGTCCGAAATACTATATCTGCCTTTATAAGCAGTGCCGGATTTACGGTGAAAAGTTTTGAATCCGCTCAACTGGCAATAGATTTTCTAAAAAAGGAACCGGTTGATGTAATTGTCACTGATCTCATTATTCCAAGAGTTTCAGGATTGGATCTATTAAAATTTGTCAAGGATTCCCATTTTAATACTGAAGTCATCACAATAACCGGAGAGGGAGACCTCAATGATGCTTCGGAGATCGTTAAACTGGGAGCTTTTGCCTTTTTTATTAAGCCAGTAAATCGAAAAAAACTGGTTGAAACTGTAAATCAGGCATATCAACTTAAAAAAGTCAAAGATGAAAACCAGAAACTCCAGGCTGAAAAAGACAAATTATACCAAAAGACATTGGACCTGCTGGATGAATTGAAGGGTAAATATTATGAGATCATGGAGTCCATACAGGAAGGTTATTATGAAGTTGATCTTACCGGTAATTTTACCTATGTTAATCCTGCTTTGTGTCAAATGCTCCAATATAATTCCGATGAACTCATTGGAATGAATAACCGCCAATACCTCGCACCGAATAGTGCTAAGACCGTTTACGATGTCTTCAACAAAGTTTATATGACCGAAGAACCAAGGCAGATCTTCGATTTTAAGTTTTTATCCAGAAATAATTCTGAACGGCACTGTGCGATATCTGTAAAATTACTGAAAGATCGTGAAAATATCCCAATTGGCTTTAGCGGCATTGTCCAGGATATCACTGAGCAAAAGCTCTCATATACAAAACTTGAACATAGCGAACAACGCTATAAAGCCCTGATCGATAATTCGTCAATCGGGATTATACTCGTTGGACTTGAAGGAGATATCCTCAATGTGAATCCGCGCCTATTGGAGATTATTGGGTCGCCTTCTGCTGAACAAACTATGGCCATTAATCTATTCAGTTTCGAGCCAGTTGTTGAAGCGGGAATTGCTGCCTCCTTTAAAAAGGTTATGGATTCCAGAGAAGCAGGTCAATTTAGTTGCGAATATACCTCTAAATGGGGAACCCATTCATGGCTGAAGTATCATCTGAACCCTGTATTTGATCTTAAAAACACTCTAATTGGTGTTCAGGGGACAGTTGAGAATATTTCTAATGAGATTACGCTCTTGAAAGAACTTGAGAGCAGGGAGAATAAATTCAGACAGTTTTATGATCGACTGCCTGATGCTGTCTTCATCTGTGAAATTGGCGGAAAGAATTCAGGCTGTATCCTCGATGCCAATCAAGCCGCTGGAGAACAGACCGGCTATGCCATCAAAGAATTGATTGGCATGAATATCATTGAAGATTTTACTTTTCAAAAGGATTCCAGAATATCTGTGGCTGATTATGAAAAAGATTTAATGGCAGGGAAAACAATACGATTCTCTGAACTTAAAATCCGTAAAGATAAATCAACCTATCAAAGTGAAATTCTAATGAGAGCCATTGTTTTGGATGGGGAAAAAGTTGCTCTTTCAGTTAATCGTTTACTCAGGAAGAAGATATCCTGATTAAAGTGGTATTGGAATGCCAATGATAACGGTCGTACCCT
This sequence comes from uncultured bacterium, assembly GCA_964543505.1. Classification (GTDB taxonomy): domain Bacteria; phylum Fidelibacterota; class Marinisomatia; order SCGC-AAA003-L08; family JACNLC01; genus JAADGM01. The sequence continues at coordinate 1,625 of CAZIYQ010000223.1, forward strand.
TCCCAAGTTTACTCTCTATTGTTAGAGATCCGCTGAAACTATTGATAATTCCATAGGCAATCGTCAAACCAAGCCCACTTCCCTGACCAACTGGTCGTTTCGTAAAAAATGGTTCGAGGCATCTCTCCTTCTCTTCTTCATCCATGCCGATACCATTGTCTTTTAGCTCGATGTTCATCTTTGAATTTTTAGTGTCGAACCGGACTTTGAGGCTGATAATTTTTTGGTATTTCTCACTGGCAGACTTTTCCATGGTTTCTACTGCATAACGTGCGTTCGACAGGAGATTGACAATTACCTGTTCGAATTGCTGACTGCTGACCTTAACCTTTGGCAAATTGTCGGGAATGGATGCTGAAAACTTGATGTTATTTGCAAGAAATTGTTCACGAAAGAAAACCAATCCTTTATCAATAGGTTCGGTAATATCGGTAAAATTGATACTATGTTCGTCCTGGCGGACGAAGCCTCGCATTTCTTCGATGATTAGGGCAGCACGATCTGTCTGTTCCATGATCGTTGTTAGTTCTTCAGAAAAATCCGGCAGTGGATCTGTGTATTTACGTTGAATGATTTTCATGACCTCTGCCTGACCTCTGATGATCGCTAACGGTTGATTAAGTTCGTGGGCTATTCCCGTGGCCATCTCACCCAGTGCGGCTAGCCTGCCTGAATGGATTAATTGGGCTTGTTTTTGCTGAAGCTGTTTCGTTCTTTCTGCTACCAGTTCCTTAAGGTGTGTGTGATAATCTCTTAATTCGTTCTCAATTTTTTTCTGTTGTGTTATATCAATAATAATCCCTTGATACCCGCTAACAACTTCATCCACAACAATCCTGCTGGCATAAAGATGAACCGGGAATTGTTCTCCTTTTTGAGTCACTGCAATAAATTCATGATCCTCGATGCCTGAGTCATTCTTGAGCCCCTCCAGGAATTCGTTAAACTGGTTCTGTTCTTTAACGGAAAATAAAGACCTAATGTTAAGATCAGACAGATTTGTTTGTTGAGAGATTCCAAAAGTTTTAAGACCATTGGAATTGATGAACATCAATTGCCCTTCATTGTTGATCTCGAAAATTGTCTGTGGCAGCAGGTTAGACATATTTCGAAACCGTGCTTCGCTTTCGGTCAAGGCTTTCGTTCTCTCAACAACCATCTCTTCGAGGTTTTCCTGATATCGCTGGTTTTCTTCGCCTAGACGAGTTTTTTCTTCTCGCAGTTTTTTTAATCTAACTGCATTGAACACGATTTTTTTTATATCTATTTTTGAGATAGGTTTGATAAGATAGTCAGCCGCACCTTGCCGCATCGCTTCCGTGGCAGTTCCTACCGAGGGCTCTCCTGTAATCACGATAACCTGGATTTCAGGCTTGATTTCTTTGATGCGGCGGAGCAAATCTACTCCGCTGATCCGTGGCATGATGATGTCGGTCACAACGACATCAATATCATTTTCCCGTAATGTTACTAATGCTGTGGCAACATTTTCTGCCGTATAGAGTTGATGACCATCATCTTCAAGGAATGCTTTTATCGTCAATCGGATACTTTTTTCGTCATCTACAATTAAGATATTGCCCATGTTTTACCTGTTATCTGTGTGAATTAGATAATTGGTTCATCTATTACCTCACTACTCTCCATCGACTCATCATGTAATGGTAAATCGACATGGAATCGAGTGAATTCACCCAGCTCACTTTCAACAGAGATTTTTCCCTGATGGTCTTTGATAATGCCAAAACTGATGGACAAACCTAACCCGGTCCCTTTATCCTCAGATCCAACTGCCCTGGATTTTGTCGTAAAAAAGGGTTCAAAGATGTGTTCAATGAGATCCTCTGACATACCAATTCCAAAATCTTCTACTGTGATTCTAATCCAATTCTGCCCTGAATGCTCAATTTGTTTTGCACTGACCTTTACTATTTTATCCTTGTGAAATCCCGGATATTTTTGATTTAGTGCATATCTCGCGTTTGTCAAAAGATTCAGGAGGACTTGTTGAATCTGATGACTATTGCAATTGATCTTTGGTAGAGCCGTTTGATAATCACGAATAATGATCATTTGATCTTTACGAGATAATCTATAGATCAAACCAAACGCACTATCAATGATGTCACGAACATAAGCCGGACTGACACCTTCATTATCCTGTCTGGCAAAAGAAAGTAGGTTTTTGACGATCTCTGCGACTCTGTAACCTTCTTCCATTATACCATTTGCGTATTCTTTTAAGGTTTTATCAATGATCTTTTCTTGTATCAGATCCGCATAATTTATGATGCCCATCAATGGGTTATTAATTTCGTGAGCCACTCCGCCAGCTAACTGACCAATTGATTCGAGTCGCTGACTCTGCCGCAACTGATTCTGAATAGTTTTTTCCCGCTCGGCTGCATGTACTTGCTCTGTGATGTCATTTTGTATGGCTAAAAATCCAATCGTCTTATTATTGTTATCAAAGATAGGGTTAACTGATACTTCAAGAAATCGGATGGAATTACCCTTTGTCTTATTCACCATCTCCCTTTTGACGATTTTACCTTCCAGCAGAGTCTTCCAAAAATCCTCATAATCTGCGAGTTTCATCTTGTCACTTTTGAGAATCCTGGGTGTTTTAATACCAACGACTTCCTCCGGTTTCCAGCCATAGGTTTTGGTGAAACCGGAGTTGATATAGGTGAAAACACCTTCTGTATCGGTCATGAAAATAGCTTCTTCAGAGGTTTCCACCGCTTTTCTTAAAGTTAATACTTCGCGTTCTGCGCGGTCCCGCTCCTCCATTTCCCTCACCAGATCATGATGAACGCGTGCATTTTTTAAAGCTGTTGAAGCAAAAACACCAAATGTGTTCACAAGAATCAGATCATCTTCTCTAAATTT
>CAZIYQ010000224.1:0-4511 GCA_964543505.1 uncultured bacterium
CGGTCGGTATAAATAAACAACAGTCGTAGTTTTAAAAACGGGCCGGGGGTAATAAAGCTTCCGGCCTCCGCATTTAGAAGAGCTGCCTGTTCAACTTTGCCCTCGCCCGTGCCCCTCTCTTCGACAGGAGAGGGAAAATGTCTGCAGTGCGATTTGTAGCGACATTGTCGCTGCATTCCAAAGAAGAACATCCTCGAAGGGGTTGATCAATCCGTGAGAATCAGTGATTCAGACAAAGGTTTATCCGATAGCCCGAAGGGTGGCGGGTTTACCCTACAGAGTGTACTTCGCTGACGGGCCTGCACGAAAGCACGGAGCAAGTGCGCGCGCACCAATAAAAAAATCCCCGCTTAACGGGGATTTTCGGGTGGCTGATGGGACTCGAACCCACGACATCCTGAGCCACAGTCAGGTGCTCTATCCAGCTGAACTACAGCCACCATTGACATCCTATAATTCAAGATATTTGTCGAGGTGGCAGGATTTGAACCTGCGACCCCCTGCTCCCAAAGCAGGTGCTCTAACCGGGCTGAGCCACACCTCGTATCACTTCCCGTCGAGCATACAAATCCAGTGCTATCCGGGGAAAACTATCTTGAAAAAGAGCGAGCAAAATTACGACTCTGTAAATTCCGGATACAAGCAAGTTCGGCACAGAAAAAAAGTAATTCATCGCTGTTGCCTATTGCTTGAGTAATCCTAAAAACTGGCCAACCTTTTTGTCAAACAATCTATCCGGCAACAGGCCTGGTAAAATATGATCACGCCACTTATGCTCGGTTATTACATAGCGCGTACGGGGTCGGGGAGTCTGCATGACTTTAAGAATCAGTTCGCCCACTTGTCCAGCCGGTAATGCTTTCCGAGCACGGCTCTTCGTGACTGCATAAAATTTACGCAGGGCTGCTTCATAAATTGTACCGCTGAAAGGATTGTTCTCGGGATCGGGCATTTTATTCCAGATCTCACTTTTTATGGGGCCCGGCTCAATCAGGATCACATCGATACCGTGGATCTGCAGTTCCATCCTCAGCGCATCAGATAAACCTTCGAGAGCATGTTTTGAAGCACTGTAGGGACCGGTGAAGGGCAAAGCTCGTTTGCCTGCCACGGAGCTGATATTGATGATTTTCCCTGCAGTCCCGGATGACGAATTCGCTTTCAGCAGGGGCAGAAAAGCCTTGGTGACGGCGAGTGTCCCGATAACATTGACCTCAAACTGCTTACGTAAAACTTTGAGGTCAAGCTGTTCCAGGGGACCTCCCAATGCAATGCCGGCGTTGTTCACGAGACCACTGATCCGTTCGCCTTCCTGTAGCTGCTCCTCAACGGATTGCGCTGCCTCTATTACCTTTTGTTCATCTGTGATATCGAAGACCAGCGGCTGAAAGTTGCCGCCTTCCGATTCACTTAGATTGAGGGCATCTTCAGGTTTTCGAACACTGCCAAAAACCCGGTAATTTGCTTTTAGAAATACTTTTGCGGTTGCTCGACCAATGCCCGTTGAAACCCCCGTGATGATGATATTTTTACTCATAATTTCAGTACCTTCTGTGACGAATCATTTTATACTCAATGTGCCCACGCTGGCATGACACTCAAATCGATTCCGAAAATCGCTTTACCGAGAAGAAAAATGGCAGCCGTTATCAAAATGACACCGGCAAAATTCATCCAGATTCCCGTTTTGACCATATCGATAATCTTCAGGCGTTCGGATCCGAACACGATGGCGTTTGGCGGCGTTGCCACCGGCAGCATGAAGGCGAACGAGCAAGAAAGTGTTGCCGGCACCATGAGAAATAGTGGATTAAATTGTATTGCAACTGCCAGCGATGCGATAATGGGCAGCAGCATTTGAGCCGTCGCTGTGTTAGAGGTAAGTTCCGTCAGAAACGTGATGACCGTGCAAATGGTGATGACGATGAATAGCGGATGAAGATGGCTCACCCAGGCAAGCTGTTGGCCCAACCACTGACTCAAACCGGATTCTTTAAAACCGCTGGCGAGGGCAAATCCGCCACCGAATAAAAGCACGATATTCCAGGGTAATTTTCTAGCGGTATTCCAATCCATAATTTTTTCTGATGGATGCTTTTTGGAGGCAATCATAAACAAGATCATCGACATGGCGATGGCTACGGTACCATCATTGATAAACTTCGGATTAGCAAATAACCTGGTCCAACCCGGAATCATGAACAAACCGAATTTGATATCTGCCCTGAAAAGCCATAAGAAAATGAGCATAACAAAATCTGTTAATATGATCTTTTCTTCGTAGGACATGGGTCCCAGCTCCTGAACCTGTTCCTTAAAAATCTCTGTATTAAGTTCTTTTCCCCCCTCCCCACTGAAGAAGCGTCGCACCAGGAATATCCACAGAAAAGCCAAAAACAAAATGGAAACCGGCAGCGCAAACATGAACCATGTCGCAAAGGAAATCTCCGGCGCTTCGGGGAAGGAAATACTGAATATCCGTACCAGGGCAGGATTTGGGGGTGTCCCCACTAATGTCGCAATTCCACCAATTGAGGCACTATAGGCCAATCCGATAAACAGTCCCACCGAATATTTTTTTACTTTGTCTTTATCCAATAATTTTTCAAAACGGATGATAATGGCCATAGCGATTGGCAGCATCATCATGGTCGTAGCCGTATTGCTGATCCACATGGATAAAATGGCGGTGGCCACCATGAACCCCAGCAAAATCCGAGAAGGTTTTCTCCCAAATTTCAGCAGGATGTTCAAGGCAATGCGCTTGTGCAGATTCCATTTTTCCATTGCCAGCGCCACCAAAAAGCCACCGATGAATAAAAATATGATATGATTAAAATAGATCGGGGCAACATTCTTTCCGCTCATTATCCCAAAAGATGGAAATAACACAATAGGCAGCAATGCCGTCACGGCCAGTGGAACCGCTTCGGTAATCCACCAGATGGCCATGAGGATGGCCGTACCAGCGGTAAAGGTAACTTCAGGATGTCCCGGACTCAAATCGAAGATCAGGATAAAAAGTATAAAGATGGCAGGACCAAAAATCAGCGACCGATTCTGCAGTTTATTCATCGAATTCATATTCAAATGCTCCCAGAAATAAATTAATTGAAATATCATTTCGGATTTTTCAGTTAACCCACAGCAATACCTTGTGTAGAAGTTTCGAGAAAAACTGATTATCCACTGTTGATGTAAGAGTTATTCCGGCATGAAATCTAAAAAGAATATTACTATACCCCAAGAGTCAAATTTTACAGATCAAAATGCCCCTAAACAAAGAACCCGACAGTTGCCGGGCTCTTCTATGGTTCGATCAGGAGAGTTAAAACAAGATTTGGTATTGCACTTCGAATTCTGTGTGATTCACCGATTGGGTGTCATCGATAAAGATAATATCGAAATAGAACATTGCATTTTGCCCCGACAAATAGTAATTCAAACCCAAAGTAGTATGAGTGAGATCATCTCCGGACAAATCTTTATCCGGATCCCAGGTATCATAACGTGCTAACAGTTCCATTCTACCTTTGTAAAATTTATATCCACCCTGAACATAATAGCTGATACCATTCGTGCCATCTCCCCAATCGGATATGAGAAATTCGCCGAGTAATTTTAAACCTGATCGATTAAAATGCGCTGCCATACCTGTCCGACTGCCTTCTGCATCACCCACATCCGATGCAATGGCGTTGATCATCCACCAATAACCTGTGAGATCAAATGACTCGCTTTTATAATGCAAATTTAGCAGCAGATCTTTCCCGTCCCTGGTCGTGTCAGACCAGTTATCCGGCTCGAGTGCCCCGTTGAAAAGTCCCAGATTGAAACCCACCGATTTCGTCAATTGAGAGTCAAACTGATATCCAACCTGCCGCCAAGTTGCCGTTTTGCTAGTGAGCAGGGGATAGTCAATGAGATCCAACTTCCCGGTATGAACAGGCATATAGTAGGTGTAATTGGGCAGAAATCGACCAATCGTAAAAACAGTATTTAAGCGTTTCCAACTGTAATTCAGCTTTACGTCAATGATATTCCCCATATTGGACTGGATAAAAAATCCGATATTATCCTTTACGTCCCCTTTTAAAATTAAGCGGGCCCGGGGCAGCAGGTAGTCTGATTTGGATTCATTTTCCATATTGTAATTAGCTCTGCTCTGTAATATTCCTGCATATTTCATCTCTGCGAACAGAAATCCTGTTAATAAGCAAATGATCGTAAGGGAGATTATTTTTTTCATCATATCTTTTTATTATTTCTTATGTGTCCTGTTATGTGTTATATTGTTTTTATTAATTAATATATAACCTGTATATTCAACTGGTTTACTTCTATCATAATATACGATATCCTTATCCTATATTAAGAAATCCTTTTTAAACAATTTTATATTGAGTTTTGGAACATTATATTGCCTATCGCATTATTCAAGGACAAAAATTTTCATTAAGGAGTCAACTATAAATAATTAGCCATGGGAAGAATCGAATTCAACATTATTG
>CAZIYQ010000225.1:0-4506 GCA_964543505.1 uncultured bacterium
GATAGCCTGTTGCGCAGCAAGTATAGCTCGTTCTTCCCCATTGGCAATACCCGTACCCATGATAGCATCACCCATATCCTGCATGACGGTTTTGACATCGGCAAAATCCAGATTGATCAAACCAGGTACATTGATTAGATCAGATATCCCTTTTGTCGCCTGATGCAGAATACTATCAGCCATTTTAAATGATTCTGTCACAGTCGTCCCGAGATCTGATATCGAAAGCAGTGTCTCGTTAGGGATGACTAAGAGAGTATCACAGTTATTTTTCAGCTCTTCAAGGCCTTCGGATGCTCTTTTCATGCGCTTGGGACCTTCGAATACAAAAGGTCTTGTGACCACGCCTACCGTTAAAGCTCCTCTTTCCTTTGCGAGCCTGGCTATTGTTGGGGCAGCACCGGTACCGGTTCCACCACCCATACCTGCTGTAATGAAAACCATATCCGCATCTCCAAGGACGTCCTCAATCGCGGATTTATTCTCTTCAGCGGCCTTTCGCCCGATATCGGAATTGGCGCCTGCTCCAAGTCCTTTTGTTAATTCCTTGCCAATCTGTAGCTTTTTTTGAGCATTATTGGCTTCAAGGTCTTGTGCATCCGTGTTTATTGCAATGAAATCGACACCGGTCAGTTTGTCTTCGATCATCCTGTTCAAGGCATTGCCACCGGCGCCCCCTACTCCTATTACAACTATCCTCGCTTTCTGATCTGCAAGATCGCATGGTTCGAATAACATGTTTAGCTCCCCTTTTTTCTATTTAACAAAATACTAATCTCCCTTAATAAAGATTCCTGAAAAATTCTCTGATCCTGTCTCCAAATTTCCCAAATTTTGAAGACCATGGGTTTTCTTCTCCCTCTTCGCCTAAATGTTCAACTCCATACTGCACCAATCCCATGGCAGTGGCATATTCCGGAGTATTTATTGATTCAGTTAACCCCGATACCGAAAGTTGTGAAATTCCAATTTTTGTACGCTGATGAAATATTTCCTGGGCCAGATCTTCAAGATTCGTCAAAAGGGATCCGCCACCAGTCAAAACAATACCAAAGGTAAAACCGCCTCTGTGATCGCTTTTTCGAATTTCGGACAATGCTATCAACAGAATTTCCTTCATTCTTGGCTCTATGTAGGATGCGAGTTCCTTCTGCGAGATTGTTTGAGACTGGCGGCCGCTGATCCCCTGAACGGTGATATTTCGTTCGGTGCTGGCTAATGCCTCTTTGGCAGTTCCATACTCACATTTTAGCTTCTCCGCAAGCTCGAGCGTCGTCTGAACACCATGGGCAATATCCGCTGTGATAGAATCACCACCATATGGGATTACTCCTGTATGATGCACACCATCGTCATAAAATACAATGATTTCTGTTGTGCCACAGCCAATATCCAGGAGTGCAACACCTAATTTTTTCTCGTTTTTATCACAAACTGCACAAGATGAGGCATAAGGATTTACAACGAATTTGATTACATCTATTTCAGCCTTATCAAGACAGTTACGTAAGTTTTTATCAGTGTTTTTTGCACCTGTTATTAAATGAACCTTCGCCTCCAGGCGATGCCCATTCATTCCTTCGGGGTCATTGATGCCAGAATGATCATCAACTTTGAATTCCTGGGGCAGGACATGCAGGATCCGGCGTTCCAGCGGAAGCGTGATTGATTGAGCATGTTCCAATACTCTCTGCTTATCATACTCGGTAATCTCCTGATCCGTGGGTACCCGCGTATTGGTTTTGCTAACCGTGATTACACCGGTATTATTAATTCCCCTGATGTGTTCGCCGGTTATCCCAACATAAGCCGCATCTATCTTTATCCCAGCCTGACTCTCTGCAATATCTACAGCTTTACGGATACCTGTCACGGTATCATTGATATTTACCACAACACCCTTTTTCATACCAGTCGATTTTGCTGAACCGACCCCTAAAATTTCCACTGGATTCTTTTCTGACCATTCTGCAATAATCGCAATAATTTTGCTGGTGCCAATATCAATCCCACTGATGATCCTTTTAGTTTCATCTTTCATTTTAATCATGTCCGTTTTTCTTTGACAATTATTTGATTGGGTATTGTGAGATCAATATATTCAAAATCTTCAAGTTTTTGTTTCTCTGTAAGGCTGTTCACAAAAGCATCCAGTACGAGGGTATCCTCTACAAATTTGTCTCTATTTAGAGTTATAGCAGTCTGTCTCTGTCTCTGTCTCTTATTTTGTAGTTGAATTCTGTCTCTGGTGACAGTAATCACGGCAACCCAGCTCATCAGAGAATCACAATTTGTATTGAGACAATTGACAATTTGCAAAATATCCCGCATGATTCCTGTACTATTTGTCATTTGTAATTCTTTAGCCGTGAACTGATCGGTGATCCCTTCTACCAAAGGTACCTTATAGTAATCTTTTACAGCTCGTGTCACCGGTAAGATTTCACCATGGCAGCCCAAACTAACTTGACCGTCGGAGCAATGGATATAAGCCACAGGTCTATTTTCGAGAACCCTGACTGCTAATGTTGCTGGAAATACTCTGCTCACGTTAACATCGCTTATATAATCAAAATCTCTTAATGAATGTTGTATCTCTTTGACATCTGTGCTTTCGATTGATGAACCAAGGTAAGCCGAAATCGCCTCTTCGATGGTTGCTGTTTTAATGAGATGATTACCCCTGATCGAGATATTCTTTAGCGTCAATTGATCGCTATACTCTGCATACCACAGGGCTCCGCCAATGATTCCTAAGCAAAGACTAAGGAGAGAAATATTGAAAATAATGTCTGTAGTTTTCTTCATTTCAACTTATACCAGTAAATAGCTTTTAAGGATTTCATTTGTAAACCCCAGTAATTCTACTTCTAATTCTAAATCTACATTAAATTTTTCTTTTACTTTCGATTTGGCCAGGTGGATGAGGTCCAATACATTTTCTGCTGTGGACAGTCCTCGATTTACGATAAAATTTGCATGCTTTGTAGAAATTTCAGCATCGCCACTACGAGTACCTTTTAAACCGGCCTGTTCAATCAGATATCCTGCAGACTGCTTTTGCGGATTTTTAAAAATACTCCCCGCGGAGCGGTAACGCAAGGGTTGGTGATTTTTCCGCTTCCTTGAGACTTCAGCTTTCTTTTTCCGGATGGTCATGGGGTCGCCCACCGGGAATTTGAATTCGGCTGATATGATAATCTCATCTTTTTGAAAAGAAGATTGTCTGTAAGAGAACTTAAGGACATCCCTGGCAACCTCTTTTTCCTGACCCTTTTTGGTCAATACCTTGACAGATTGGAGATGCTCAGAAATCTCATTCCCAAAAGCTCCTGCATTCATAATCAGTGCTCCGCCAATTGTACCCGGAACTCCAATTAGACTTTCAACCCCCTCAAAACCAGCTTTAACCAGCCCTTTTACCAGAGTTCCGGTCATCACTCCCGCCTCGCAGGTTACGACTCCATTTGACCGGATCACCAACTCTTTGAATGTTCTGCTTAAAGAAATGACGATGCCGTCAAACCCCTCATCACTGACCAATAAATTGGACCCTGATCCAATGAAATAAACCTGAATATCACGCGTATCTGCATATTTTAGCAGAGTGATCAATTCTGATTTTGACGCCGGATAAACAAATCCATTAGAAGGACCTCCAATCCCAAAGGTGGTATGGTTTTTCATTGGTTCATCAAATAATATTCTGCCCTCAGTCATATCAATCAATTCTTTTTTTATTCCCGATCTCATGAACACAGGTTTTGATAAATATTATCAATCTGCCTCCAAATATTACCTGCTCCCATTACAAGAATTAAATCATTGGGTTGGGATATCCCACTCAACAATTCCGAAATCTTGGACTGGTCCTTAATATAATGAACATTTTTATGTCCAAATTCCCGGGCTTGGTCAGCAATTAATTTACCATCAATCCCCGGGATAGGATCTTCTCTTGCCGGGTAAATATCGGTTATGATCAGAATGTCACTATTCAGAAACTCTCTGGCAAAATCTAAATAAAAATCACGGGTACGGCTGTATAAGTGAGGTTGAAATACGGCAATAATTCGTTTTTTCCAACCTGATCGGGCTGCCTGAAGTGTGGCTTTAACTTCTGACGGATGGTGCGCATAATCATCAATGATCAGGATTCCGGCTTCTGTCTCATACCTGATTTCAAAACGGCGTTTTACACCAGAATATTTTTTCAAACCAGATCTGATTTTCTCAAGAGGTACATCCAGCTCAAGAGCGATACAGATCGCAGCGAGTGCATTGGTCACATTGTGAATTCCCGGAATATTCAATGTGATCTGTCCCTGATTTTCTCCATCGCAGATAAGATCAAACACAGTTGAATTTTCTGAATGAAATAGTTGTTGAGCTTGCACATCAGCCTGACTCGTGAAGCCGTAAGTGATCAAGGGCCTTTTAATTGCGGGTAAAATCGCTAAAACATTCGGGTGGTCAATGAACAGAGCGACTCTTCCATAAAACGGA
>CAZIYQ010000226.1:0-4488 GCA_964543505.1 uncultured bacterium
CCTATCAGCTCTGGGCCGGGGATTACGATGGCGATGGAGCTTTGAATGTCATCGACATCGTGGCCATCGTTGCTCTGATCATCAGTGGGTAAAGGGCTGTTGCTTGTTAGCCGTCAAGTGCAGAGTAAAAGGAAGTTTGGCTTGAGATCAGTTGTTCCCCAAAATAATGCCGACGATAAGCACAATATCGAGAATATCCACGGCTCCATCCTGATTGTAATCGGCTTCGGGGGTAGGTGTGGAACCTCCCAGAGCCATGTCAACCATTTCGACGATGTCAACGATGTTCAGTAAGCCGTCCCCATTGATGTCCACTGGGACTCCTGTCAAAACGAGATTGCCTGATGACTGGCTCCCGCCCCAGGTGGTGGTCATGATCAGATCATAAGAGAACTGGGTTGCCGGATCAAATACTCTGACCACAATCGGATTTGAGGGGACAAATCCGGGATATAGTGATCCGCCCGAATTACAATTGCTAAAAGAACCGAATGCGAACAGGTTTAAAACACCACCATTCCAGACACCTGAACCCACAATGGTCTCTCCATAGATGGGTGTACAGCCGGGACCGCTAATGATCCCGTTATAATCCAACAGGCCGATTTCGCTGCCGATATCAATAGACCTGCCGCTTCTCAGTGCTCCGGAGGTAATACTGACATAATTAAAAAGACCCTCTCCTGTGAGATTGTAATTGTCGAGGTATTCACCGTACTCCCCCACAATATCATCGTAAAATTCATCCCCGGGCTCCCAATCTCCGTTGGGGTCGAAATTCCAATCACTGTGATTACAGCCCTCTTCCGGGTCCCATACGCAGTAGGGCAATGTTCCGCACACATCCTGGAGTAAATCTTCACAACCCTGGTCGTCCGGAACGAACAATTCACCGACAATGAGGGTACCAGTGGCATCCTCCAGATCAACCGCCAGCAAATCAGAGACCGGTACCAGCTCTGCAGGGAGCATCTCGTCCCCATTCCCGTCCGTTCGCATAATCCATTTGAATTCACCATTCGCATCTGTGGTAAAGGAATACTGCCAGAGACTGTCAATCCACACGGAAAATACAGTGGCCGGCAGTAAATTCTTAAGGTCAAATTCGAGAATGTTCACGGAGGTCTGTGTGACACGGATTTTCAGCTTTCCAAACATATCGTCGTCATTTTCATCTTCCACAATTTCAAATTTTGCATGGGCTCTGAAAATTAATACATCTTCTTCTTCGATATCACCCTCGTCGTTAATGCACCCATCAACTTCATCCCAGCTGCACCCGGAAGTGTCGAGGCACTCTTCTTCATCGAGTCCGTCGCAATCGCTGTCATCAAAACTACTACCGAGGGCAGATCCTATTATAAAAAGCAGGGTTGTGCAGATCATTAACAAAGTACTGCGTTTCGAGATTATCATGTATCCACTCCCTCTATAGACTATTTTTTATTCGTGCCGTGAGTTGAAGTACACCGGGGTAACTGATCCCCAGTTTTCCCGCCAGTTTTTTCTTATTGTGGTCATAGCTTGCATAAAGATAGGAAATCACCATCGCTTCAAATTTCTGATTGATCTCTTTCCAGGGAAGTTGGTGATATTTTGCAATAAAGGCATCAACCTCAGCCGGAACAGGAAGGTTTTTATAATCGACAATTCTGTCTCTCACGGTGTAAAAAGTTCGCTGCGCAAGTCCCAGTTTTTTGATGCCAACCGATTTTGAAGTCGAATTTTGCAGGACTCGTTTAAAAAGACTGCTCTGAAAAATACCGCGTATTTCTTTAATATTTTTGTCGATGGCAAATTCAAATCCCAGTTTATTGTTCGGCAGTGGTCCCGCTGTATCCTGATGGGGATGACGGAGTAAAAAGGGGACATAAGCCTGCAGGGCACGTTTGATGTCTCCCCGACATTCAAAATTATGATCGACCAGTTCATTGGCAGCATGATAGGCCTGGCTGTAGTATTTTTCCGCAGTATGAAAATCATTTTGCTTTTCGCTGAGACTTCCGAGATAATAACAAACCCCCGGGATCAAAAAGACCACACCGTTGTGGGTGGCAATATCGAGAGCTCTTTTAAAATAATCAATACTCAAATCTACCAGGGTCTTGTGCAAATACAGGTAGGCAATATTGGCCAGTGTAAAACTACGGGTGAAATAACTGTCCGCAATGTTTTCCGTCTGTAACAGTGTCTGGATGCTTCCTTCAAAATCACCCTGGTGGAATTTCCACATACCAATGTCATGATAGATAGCGGCTTTGATATGCCCCAGCCCATGCTCTTCGACGATTTCTATGCCCTTTTGATAATAGGTCATGGCTTCATCAAATTGACGATTGACCCGGTAGGCATTCCCTATATTCTTGTAGTGGTAGGACAGCGTTGCGTAACTGCCAATTTCTTCAAAATAGCGGGAGGATCTGATCAGGTCATAAATCACATTTTTTTTGTTATCCCGGGCAAGATGTACCAGTTGATAATATTTGGCAAGATTCAGCAGGTAATTGGATGTGGTCAGATTGGGAATTCCTTTCAGCACGAGGAGGGACTTATCATGATTGTCAATGATGGCGAGGAAGGCAACCATTTCCAATAATACGAAGGCCTGGGTGTCCCTGTCCGCTTCGTCCAGCATTGCGTAGGCCTGTCCCAGAATATCCGCTGCCCGGATGAAATCTCCCTCTCCAATATAACAGCGGGATAAACCCGTATAAACCGACGCCAATTTTGCCGGATCATGTTCATTCTTCAACAGAACTTCCAGCTGCTCATGAGTTTCAGGAACTGTCAGTTTGTTAAATTGCGAAAGATGCGCCATGAACTCGACCCATCTTGTGTTTTGTGTGGATATATCAACGCTTAAATCAGCGCTATTAGCAGACGTCAGTACCTTTGCTTCCGGCTTGAATATTGAAATTAATTGGTCCATGCTTTAGCTTCTTACGTTAATTGAGCAAAATTCTTGTGCATAAAAATACAACTTCTAATTATATTATTGCACATTTATTTCGAGCTCATCTCACGTTTTATTTAATTGAGAGAAGACTTTTTCCGGTTCATCGATTTGCACAAATGCAGGATTAATTTCAATTATGCTGTAAAAGTCTGGATCCTGATGGTGGAGAACCATCAGGATCCATTGACCTTTCGCTTTTGGTGATGACACGTAAAAGTCTCTTCTAAAAGCCTTTTTGAATGGGTTATTTAACCAGTGTTATGCGCTGGGTCAGGTTTTCTCCTCCCCCATTCAGTACCACAAAATACATTCCGGATGTGAAATTGGAGGCATCCCAGGTAACCTGATGCTGCCCACCACTCATGGGACCATCTTGCAGAGTGGCCACCTTTTCTCCCAGTATATTGTAAACATTCAAAGTGATCTGTGTGGTTTCTACCAGTGAGAACCGGATTGAAGTTTGAGGATTAAAGGGATTCGGATAGGCCTCCTGGAGCTCAATGCGTCCGGGGTTTAAAGCATCAGTGTTCAAAACAACACCTCTTGCATTCCAGCCGCTTACCATTCCACCGGTCACAGAAAGCTCACCGGAATAGCCAAGGGTCAGCTGATCCGTATAGCTGGTTCCGAGATGTACCAGCATGACTTTACCGGCCATACTGTATAATTCCCAATCAGCCGGGAGTGTGGAATCCTCGAACTGGTAATCTCCCGATACATTCAACTGGACCCCGGCAATATCATCGTTGCCTGAGATAATGACGGCTTGATCCGTAATTTCCAGACTGCTGTTGATAAGATCGACCTCGTTCCGCCCTAAAGGTATATTAAGAACGATCTCGACCAATAGGACCACATCCACAACATCCAAACTGTTATCCAGGTTCAGATCATACTGCACAAGCTGGTCAGGGGTCGGATTCTGTATCGTCAGTACTGCAGAGATCAACTCAACAATGTCAATTACATCGACCATTCCGTCACGATTAAGATCGCCCGGGGCAAAGTCCGGTAAGGTGATGCAGCTACCCAGTGTTGCCATGAATTCCATACCTCCGGGACCACTGACAATTGCACTGCTAAGGCAGATATCATTTGGTGTGTAGCCCGAAAAAGAGAGGTACAAGAGCGTTCCGGTACCCGCTGGAATATATGAAGCTGAAGTTGAGAAGCCTAAAACGATTCCACTTTGTGTTCCAACATTCATCTGAAAGCCGTTGGCTTCGGCAAGTCCACCGGAAGCACCGGTGATTGAAAAACTGGTGTCGCTGTTCACGATGAACTGGAATCCCGCAATGGGATCACTGTTTTCCACACTGACTTCTATTGTTTGCGCTGTGGTATCAATAGCCCCAAATCCAATGAAGGCAGTCATTCCACTACCACCGCCGCCAGCAGTTTCGCAGAGACCGTTCACGCAGGTTTCACCGGCAAGACAATCCGCATCCGTAACACAGTCAGGAAGCGGAGCAGTTTCGCAGAGACCGTTCACACAGGTTTCACCTGTTAGACAATCGGCATCCGTAACACAG
>CAZIYQ010000227.1:0-4479 GCA_964543505.1 uncultured bacterium
AGTGAAAACTATTTTGGAAAAATTGGGGATATGACAAAAAAAGGAACCGAAATAGCAATCACTCAAAAAGCCATTGAAAGTAAAATCTTTACCATCAGAGGCGTGCAAGTGGTATTGGATAAAGATTTGGCTTCCTTTTACGAAGTAAAACCCATTCGCTTGCGTGAGCAAGTTAAACGCAATGCCAATCGCTTCCCCGATGATTTTGTATTTCAACTTTCTGAAGATGAAGTTGAAATGCTGGTATCGCAAAATGCGATACTTTCGAAAAGTAAATATCTTAGTAATTAAGTTGGAAAAATTATGAATAACAAACAAGATATTATAATTTATCAAAATGGTGAAATTGAATTAAAAGTATCTTTTAACAACGAGACGGTTTGGCTCAGACAAGATGAAATTGCATTGCTGTTTGAAAAAGACAGGACAGTTATTACAAGGCATATCAATAAAATCTTAAAAGATAAAGAAGTGGAAGAAAAAAGCAATGTGCAAAAAATGCACTTTGCAAATTCTGATAAGCCGGTAAAATTATACAGTATAGATATTATTTTAGCAGTAGGTTATAGAACCAATTCGGCAAAAGCTATTCAATTTAGAAAATGGGCAACAAATGTTTTAAAGAATTATATTTTAAACGGATATGTTATAAACGGTGAGAAAATTACTTATCAAAGATTTACAAGCTTGGAAAATGATGTAAATGAATTAAAGAATAAAGTAGATAAAGTTTTTAAAAGCATTGAAAGCAAAGATATAAAACCCAAACAAGGTATTTTTTTCGAAGGACAAATTTTTGATGCTTATATTTTTGTTTCGGACTTAATAAAATCGGCTAAAAAATCTATTGTTTTGATAGATAATTATGTTGATGAAACGGTTTTAACTTTGTTTAGCAAAAATCAAAAGATTGATGTAAATATTTTTACCAAAAACATTTCAAGGCAGTTGAAATTGGATTTGAAAAAATACAACGGGCAATATAAACCGATAAGCATAAAACTATTTGCATCTGCACACGATAGATTTTTAATTATTGACGATAAAGAAATCTATCATTTTGGGGCAAGCCTAAAAGATTTGGGCAAAAAATGGTTTGCCTTCTCCAAAATGGATAAAGATTCTCTTTTAATTATTAAAAGGTTGGGTGCATGATGGAAGGGTGGAAAGAAACAGAATTATATAAAGTAGCTAAATTGATTATGGGACAATCTCCCCCTTCTTCAACCTATAATGATGATGGAACGGGTTTGCCATTTTATCAAGGCAAAACAGATTTCGGTTTTATAAATCCAACACCAAGAAAATACTGTTCGTCACCTTCAAAAGTTGCAGAGGAAGGTGATATATTAATTTCTGTTAGGGCTCCTGTTGGGCCAGTAAACATTGCCAATAATAAATGTTGTATTGGAAGAGGTATTGCCGCAATTAGGGCGTATAATTTTGATCAACAATACTTATACTTCAATTTAATATCGCAAGGAAAGTACATTGCTAGCTTGGGTACTGGAAGCACATTTAAAGCAATAAATAAGTCTCGCCTTGAAACAATAGGAATCCCAAACAATCCACTCCCCACCCAACGCAAAATCGCCTATGTGCTTTCCACCATACAAAAAGCCATAGCGCAGCAGGACAAGCTGATCAAAATCCCTATGTGCTTCGCACTCCCGGTCTTTTGGAATTTATTAAAGGCTTGCAAATCCTGTTACGCCCAGAACGATACAGGCAATAACTTGGGATTTGAAGTTAAAGGTAGCTTTCTTTGCTGATTCTTAAAAAATATTTCAAGACAAGCATGGTGTTGAAGCCCAATTTGAACTCTTTAATCATAAGAAATTTTTAATTTATGGCAGTCCGTTACATCTTCTGCATCAACACGGGTCGATCGGGATCCGATTATTTAGCCGAACTGCTCAGCAAGGCAGAAAATACGATCAGTTTACATGAACCCCTTCCGGTTATGAATGGCTTGCCTATGAGGCAATTCAACAATGGTAACGAAATCCCCATGCGAGCACTCATGCCCTGCAAATTGAAAAATATTAAAAAGGCTGCTGAACATAAAAGAAAAATTTATTGTGAAACAAACCATATATTCATTAAGGGCTGGGGATATTTAATACCTGAATTTATCCCACAAGATGAAATTGGTATAATCGTCTTGCGTCGCGATATTGAAAAAACAATCCACAGCCTTTTACGTGTAAGAGATGTCCCCGGTCTTACCGAATACTCAAATGCATGGTATTTGGATCCAGAAGCCGCTCGTAATCTGAGCACACTTGATCCCGCTGCAACTCCTTATGATCGATGCAATTGGTACATTAAGGAAACATTTTTAAGAGCTGAAGAATATCGCAATCGTTTCCCAAAAATTACATACTGGGATTGTGATTTGGAACAGCTTAATAATTACGAATTTGTTATAAGAATGTTTGACCATTTCGCATTAATCCCCAGTCCTGATTTAAAATATGCTGTTGGTAAACGTTTAAATGTGCGTTTGGAATGGCCTAAATTGTCATTGCCCGAATTATTGCAAGAATCA
Source organism: uncultured bacterium (assembly GCA_964543505.1). Lineage (GTDB taxonomy): Bacteria > Fidelibacterota > Marinisomatia > SCGC-AAA003-L08 > JACNLC01 > JAADGM01. Next base: position 2,552 of record CAZIYQ010000227.1, read on the forward strand.
AAATATCAACGAGCTGATGAATTACCACACAAGAAACGAGATGAGATCCTTCGGCAAATGGTCGAATACTTACTGGATAATTATCATAGTGATATTGCTTCCTGGAAACCAAATCCAGCCATTAATGGATCGCTTCTGAATGAAGCGGTTCGGTTGGTAGCTGTAAATGAAGAGAAATTGGAAAACCACTTTAATATTGAACTGAAATTCACAGACATGGAATCGACACTTTACTGGGAATTGTTACATATTGTTGAACCGCACGATTTTATGTTTTTAAGCTTGATTCGCAAAACTAAACCTTTAATTTTCTATGAATTTGATTTAAATTTTAAACCAAATATATGGTTGGTTATAAAGAGGATTGGATTGGTCGGATTAATCAGGACTCTTTGGCTTATTTTAATTGGCAAATGGCGCCGTGAGAGTTCACACAAATCAGATAGAACTGAAGTTTAAATCAGGGATAATACTCTAAACAGACTCTATTGAATTTAGCTAAAAACGATTCCTTCCTTCTCGTTTCAAATCAGTCCAGCCGGATATGCTCCCCCACCAGTTCCTCCCAAAGGGCGATTTTCTCCGAGTCACCGGCACCGAGCAGGGCAACGCTCTGGTCAATTTTTTTAGCAATACTGTAGGTATCTCCATCAGCCAGGAGCAGGGGTATATTTTTACTGGTGGCCCTGGCGATAATATTGGGTGGCGGCAAGATATTGTTGGTGAGCACCACGCCGACGCAAGCTGTATCGATAGCAGCCAGGATCATATCACTGCGGTCACCGCTGGTGATGACCAGCTTATCTTTGATCTGGAATTTCCGCATCCGCAGCACTGCATCGGCAGACATTGCCCCCACAAAAATCTCCTGAATGCTGCTATGCAGGGCATCTGCTCCGGATAAAACTTTTGCTGAAAGAAGCTCGGCGATAAACCCCACCGTTGGGTGAGAGAGTTCTTTGCGGTAAGGGATGATACCGAGGATATTGAGATCCAGAGCTTTCAGTTTTGGCGAATACATGGCGTCGAACTTTTCCATATCCTGAACCTTGTTGATGATCACACCGCCGAGGTCAACATCTTCCAGATCCACATTTTTCTTCAGAAATGTCAGGTCGTCCATGATTTTGTCGTGATTCCCGTGGGTCACAATGATCAGCGTGCCCCCGATCGCTTTTGCAATTGATATGGCATCCAAATGCACAGACATCCCAAAATTGATGTTGTTGCCGCTCTCCACCAGCATGATCTTTTTGTCCCTGCCGCAAATGGAGATCAGCTCATTCAACTGCAAAACGGAACTCTCAGGGTCTTTCTGCAGGTAGCGCATCTTGGAATGATCAAAACCAAGACTCATTTTTTCCTTCGGAACATCGGTGCTAAACAATTTGGTGAACAGATCAGCGTCGAAGTCCCAGAGTTTTTTCTCATGATAAACCAGTCGGTCCCCGAAGGGTTTGCAATATCCGATGGGTCCCCCCCATCCTATTCCGAGTCCTGCCATGATGCCGGATTTGCCTGCATCCCGACGCAGGGAAGTAAAAACGAATTTTTTCATGTTTGTTTCCTTTCTGATTCTGATAGCAATACTCTTACATCAACTGCTTTTAGTCCCATTTCCTCTTCATAAACGATGATGGGATTAATCTCGATATCCGAGATATCCGGGCATTCTAATAAAATGGAGCCCACTTTATTGATACACTCTTTGATTCCATTGATATCCTTCCTACTCTCGCCTCTGACGCCCAGCAGCAGCGGATAAGAACGGATCTCTTTCACCATCAGGCTGGTGTCAATTTCCCGTAGGGGCAGTGCTCGGAACGAGACATCCTTCATCACTTCCACATAAATTCCGCCCAAACCAAACATGATCACCGGACCGAAAGATTTATCCCGTTTGGCCCCGATAATGATCTCCGTGCCAG
>CAZIYQ010000228.1:0-4478 GCA_964543505.1 uncultured bacterium
TTTTTAAGGGGTGATGCCCGGGTGTCGGTTGCGGCTTTTATTTTGTATATCTCATCAACAGACTTGGGGACGGCACTGTGAACGGTTATTCTGGTCGAACTTTTATCCTCACTGCCAAAATACAGACGTTTGTGTTTTGGGAATACAGGAAAATGGTAGTTGTAATCAATAGCTGTGGGGAATTCATCATTCAGAACCGGCAGACCACCAATGTAAATTTGCACAAGACGCCTTAACTGCGTTTCGTCAAAATTACCGGTGAAAACAAAAGTGAAATTCCCCGGATTTGAGAACCTATCCCTGTAGATTTCCAGAGCATCCTTCAAATTGATTGTTGAAAGTCTCTCCACTGACCACGGTGCAACGCTGTAATGACCTCCGTAATTCGTCTGATTGATGAGATCGTAAAACATAGATTGAGGATTTTTATCCCGGTTCTCAACCATTACTTTCAGTCGGTCAATAAGATTCTTAAAGCTGGATTCATCATAATTTGGCTCTGTCCAGGTTTCATACAGCAGTTGAAAAGCCGTCTCCAGATCTTTTGGTGTACTGCTGCCATTGACCCCATGTTCATAGCGATTAATATAGGGTGAGACATCAATTAGCTTACCTGTCAGAAATTTATCAAGTTGTATGGCACTGAAACCTCCAACACCTGATTCCCTGACAATATTGGTCGCCAGATCACCGGAACTGTATTTTGCCTCCGGGGTCAGTGAATTTCCACCGGAAGCAAAAGATTTAAAGAGAATCTCATCATTCTTAAAATCAGTATGTTTTGCAATCACGGTCGCCCCGTTTGATAGCTCCCACTCATGCATGTCCAATTTGGTATAATACCATGATCGAATGATCTTTCCGGGAACCGGCATGTTTGCAACGAGTGCTTTGTCCATTGAATCGTCAATATAGGACGATAGATTCATATTTTCAACTTTATCGTAGAGAGAGAGTATTTCTCCATCTGTAGGCGGAATATCAGAATCATTTTCTGGCATTGAGACTTGGATGACAACACTTTTATTGGGATATAGCATCGCTGTCAATTGATTAATTTCATCAAGCCCAATCCCTTGCATGAGTCGATTGACAGCCTTGTATTCCCAGGTGATCCCGGGGGCTGGAACCCCATCCAAAAAATGATCGATTAATTCGTTTATCAACCGCCGGCTCTCTGTTTTATCCTTATCATTATATGCTTTTTCATAACGGGCCTGAAGACGAGAGAGAGCCCTGTCTAATTCACCTTTAGTAAAGCCATAGTCTTTGACCCGCTTGATCTCTGTAAGCAGCGCTTCGATGCCACTGAGTATTCCATTATTTTCGGTTACCGCATAGAGCATCCCAAAACTCTTTGTCTGTACAAAATCTGCTAAAAAAGCATAGGCCTGTATAAAGGGAGGGTTTTCTTCCCGGATTATTTCCTGAAATCGTTGACTTAACATATCGTTATATAAGTTATTCAGCAATACCTGTCGGTATCCTGCAACTTTTGATTGATCAATCACATCGTGTTTAAAAGTAATAGTACAACTTGAGCGCTGCTGTTCAGGGTCGGTCGAAACGATGACTCGAGTTTGATCATGATCAGGAACTTCATATACGCCCGGCGCAGTAGGATTTACGGCTGCAGGAATCCGCCCGAAATACGATTTGATCAATTCTTCTGTTTTTTTAGCATCGAAATCACCCACTGCAATAATTGCCATTAAATCCGGTCGATACCATTTGTGATAGAAATTACGAACAGTTTCATAAGGTACATTATCGATGATGTCCATTTTACCAATGGGCATACGTCTGGCATATTTTGAGTCTCCGAAGAGTACTGGAAACTGTTTATCCGAAATTCGCGCCCTGGCACCTCTGCCCAGACGCCATTCTTCCTTAATGACACCTCTTTCCTTATCAATTTCGCTTCCATCCAGCGACACAAAACCTCCCCATTCACTCATAATTTCAACACCTGATGAAAACTGATCCATATCCTCTGTGGGGATTTGAAGCATGTAAACAGTTCTGTCGAAAGACGTATAGGCATTCAGGTCCGGACCAAAAGCTGTACCGATGGATTCCAAATAATCAACCAATGAATTTTTCGGATATTTTTTAGTGCCGTTAAAACACATGTGTTCAAGAAAGTGAGCAACGCCTTGTTGATCATCATCTTCGTCAACAGCACCGGCATTGACCGCCAGACGCAACTCAGCCCGGCCGGCGGGTTTGTGATTTTCAAGGATATAATAGGTCAGACCATTGGCCAATTTCCCGCTGATTACTTTATCATTAAAAGGTACCTGCTCCTGGATATTTACTTGGGTAAAAATAGTTGTCAGGAAGATAACTGCTAAAAATAATTTTTTCATGAGAATATTTTTCCTATTATTTAACGACGATTTTAAGTTAGTTACAAGTTTTTAATATATACAGTTTAGAATATTTTCCCGGAGAAAAAATAAAGGGGGGATTTAACCTCCCCCCTCTATCAAAAAACTAATTGTTCTGTTATTTTACTACTCAATCTTTAATTTTTCTTTGATGGTCAAAAGAAGAGCATTGATATCTTTAATATCTTGTGTTGTAGTTTCCTTAGATTTTTCAAGATCACTGATGCGTCTTTGATAGTTTCTGAAATTTGTATCGTACTCATCTTTCATATCTTCAATATCTGCTTTTACTTCATTGATTTTTTTGGTGAGTCTCTTACCAAGATCGTCCATATCTAATTGCACCTTGACGAACTCATCATCAATCTGGCCCATCTTTTTGGTATATTCATCGTAGTGTGCATGGAATTCATCCTGTATTTCTTTAAGATGCTTTCCATGACCAATATATCTTAAATCCAGACGATTCTGTTCTTCTGATATAGTATTAATATTATCATTCTGCTGTTCAAGCCGGGTATCAATGCCATTTACTTTAACAGTATCATTTTCATGGACAACAATCCAAAAATACGCTCCTGCCAGAATGATTAAAAAGGTTACAATCCAAATTGCTCTCTGCATATTATTCCTTTATTTGATTTAAATCTATTAATTATTGTTCGAATTAATGGCGATAAATTTTGAATGTATTGACCAAACATCCAATGCTTTATTTAAGTTTTTTTGAGTGGATCTACATCCTCAATTTGCATATCGATATCGGGAGTGTTAAATAATTTGTGACCCATATTAAAAATTAAATAGACAATGATCGTAAAAAATACTCCGTAAAATATATGTCCTGTACCGCAAATGATCCCTATCACGGCTGAAAAAATATAGAGCAGACGCTGATCAAGTTCCTGATCTTTGGTCAATAAGATCACCGCTGTAATCACCGTAAATATGGCTGCCCCCAATACAAATCCTGTTGAATTTACTGAAGAAAATTTTGCAATACTCACAAGCGAAACTGCTAAAAGGCTTATCAGTGCTGAATATAATATCTTTGATTCATCCCGAATTTTCCCTGGATGATAAGCAAGGCTTCCGCCCATAATAGCTCCAAAGAGTAACTTAAGAATAAATGCCACCAGAGAAAACATAGTCAAATTTAGCTAAAATGTTGTTTTGAATCGTAGTTTAAATTTGTAAAGATTCAATAAATCGATAACAGGCGTCCCCAGGATTTGAGTGTCCGGTACAAAGCCCCAGAACCTTGAGTCAAAACTATTATCCCGATTATCGCCCATGAAAAAATAAAAATCGTGTTTAAGTGTATAGGTTTTGATATCGCTGATTTTCTGACCATTGACTTTCAAATTTCTATAAATCAGGTCATAATCTTCGTCTCTAAAACGAACTTCCCAAGGATTATAAATATTTTTTGAGCGATTTTTTTCAGTCAATTCCTGAATATACTGAGTTTGGTCTTGCCTCTGTTTGCGTAAAACATCTGATTTCGAACCGGATAGCAGTCCCAGTATTTTGTATTTTAGAAATCCCTTCATGCGTCCCATTTCATGAACATCGATGAGACTGAATACTTTGTCACCCAATGTAACCTGACTTTCATCCTGCTCTATCAGCGTAATTATTGAGGGCCAGTCATGGATGTCGGAGAAATCAATTACCATTCCCTTATAGGGGACCACAAATGTTGAAATATTATCCTGATTCCCCTGAAAATATGAATAAATATTCTGTTCTTTGTCGGCTGGATAAATTGTCCCTTTAACGTATTTAGCATTGGGAGGTAAGTCCATTTTACTGCCATTCAAGTAGATATTCGCAGAATCAATGGACACAGAGTCCCCTGCCGTGCCGATGCACCTTTTTACATATTTTTGAAAGGGATCCCGGGGGAATTCGAAGATCGTCACATCGCCCGATTCCAGTTCTTTAAATTTTGGAAGGCGGAACCAGGGGATATCAAAGCCCAGTCTCGTCCAGATGAGTCCGATTCGCGTGGGAGTCCGCATGCCGTAAATGAATTTATTGCCAATGAGCATGTCCCCTGTGATAATCGTATCTTCCATTGAGCCT
>CAZIYQ010000229.1:0-4461 GCA_964543505.1 uncultured bacterium
GCTGCCAATGTAATTTCCCCTGATCGTCCAGTTCCAAAAGAACATAAAGGTTGGCCGTGGAGGAATCAACTGCAGCAAAAATTGTCTGTTGCGAAGTGACAATGGAGCGGAACCAGGTTTCGATGGTGTAATCTCCTGCAAGACCATTGAACTGTCGGTTGGCACCGGTTTCACCATCAAAGAAGTAGATGTAACTACTGCTGTCAAACAGTGCGGAACGTCCCAGATTCGGCGTGAGCATTACCTTGGTATCCAGCATGGGATTGCCGCTGCGGGTCTCCACGTGGCCCGTGATGACACCGTTGGGATTCAGAAATCCTATATCATTCTGTGCATAGCTCACCCCCATATCATTGCCGCTGGTAACACCATAGGTATAGTATTCACCAGAGAATACATTTAAATCCTGATACTGGGTCTGATCTACAGGCAGTTGGGTGAGTACATATCCGTTGCGATAAAGTGTTACCGAATTATCCGTAACCGGCGGACCTGTACGGTCATCTTCTACCGTCCACTCCACCAGCACCATATTTTGAAAATCCCCATCCGAGGCCTGCACCAGGGGAGGCCTGGGTTCTTTCAGATAAAATCCCCAGAAACCTAAAGCTGCGCTGTGTTCTGAATAGTTGGTTGCAGTACCAATGAAAGGCTGGCCAACAGTCATAAAAGTGCTGTATTGATTGTTGGTCATATTGTCGGAAACCATTACATTGTTCAGTGTGGTGTAGGGCACGGAATAGTTTGGTTCACAGGTCTCCTGGGCCGCCAGAACCATGGGCAGAACCAGGAAGCTTACCAGCAGGAATTGCCTTTGAAATCGTTTATTCATCGTCTTCCTCCAAAAGATTGGTCGATTGATATTCTGTTTTGGTAAAGAAGGTCTGTTAACGATTCTCCAGAGCTTCGAGACGCTGCCGCAGATCGTTGATCAGGGCATTTTGTGCTTCAATTTCAGCCTGCTGTTCCTGAATGGCGGCTGTGAGGATCGGGATCATACCGATCTGGTTGATGCCCTTGTAGCGGATTTCCACAATATCAGGCTCAGCTTCCACATTGTCGCCATTCTTGTTGTAAGCATTAACTTCGTCTTTGACAAGTTCCGGGAATATCTCTTCAAGTTCCTGGGCGATGAAACCGACTTGCGGACCTTTGGGCAGGTTCATCTTCTCGGCCTCTCCCGTGTGTTTGTAGTTGAAGGTGTGGGCTTTGAGCTGTCCGATGCGGTTCAGAACAGGTTCCACAGGCTGCACATCGGTTTTGAATTTACGATCAGATGGGTTTGTCAGCGTGCCTGTCACGGTCACATCACCTTCAAAATAGCCCGCATAAGCAGTAGTTCCTCCACTGGCCGAACCATACACACCATAGTTGGTTCCACTGCCGCCCCCTACGGTTCCCCAAAATGCGAAGTGCGGGCCATTTGATAGCGATCCCACGGTACTATAAACTCCAGTATTTCTACCTTCGAACACTCCGCCAATACTTTCACCATGCGAATAAATACCTAAACCGTTCGAGCCTGAATGAGAAAATGTAGCTGCATAGGATGAAGGCACTATTGCTACGACTTCCAAAGCACAGTTTAAGTTGGTTGTCTTATTGATACCAACTATTCCTGCAAATTTAGCGGACACATTGGTATTAGATGGATCCAAAAAGTAGTTGTAATCATTTTTATCCATGAAGCTCGTCCCGCTCACGGTACCATTCACATCCAGTTTAACATCCGGAGGAGTGAGTCCGTTGCCAATACCCACATTGCCATTATTGGCCACCAATATCTCTGTAGTGTTCCCCACTTTAATCTGGACCTCTCCGGAACCATTATCATCGGCATCTGTAGTGATCAGAGTGTTCCCATTACTGGTAAGGGAACTTGCCGAACCGCCAAAAAAAGCGCTACTAAGCGAACTGCCGTCATCAAAAAGAATTGCACCGCCGTTTCGCATTTTAAGATTCCCGGCAATGTCTAACGCTTCTGCAGGTGTGGATACACGCACACCCATATTGCCGGCGGGATCAACAACTATGATATCTTCACCATTGGACTGTTCGATGTGCAATTTTGTGTCAGAAGGATCTGCAATAATATGGAGAGCAGCATCAGGGCTGAAGGTTCCCACACCCACGGGACCTACCGACGGGAAAACATTTTCCGAACCCAGCACGGACATGGCCGTCGGTGATTTCAGCAGTTTAAAACGCGGCTCCAGTTCAACACCTCCTTCGATGGAAAGACCCAGCCAGTAAGTTGTATCGAAGGGGAGAGCATTCAGAGGAGTTACGGACCCCAACTCGGCGTTGTACACACCGTGCAGCACCTGAACGCTGCCCTGAGTTTCTTCCCAAAGGGCTGTTCCGCCAGTTTCCTGATCATAAAGGCGGAAGGCCATAGCATAGGTCCCGTCCGACACGGTCTTACCGAGGGGATCCCTCAGGACACCCTGTACACTGAAAGTATCGGCACAGATAAATGTGATCATCATACAGAAAAGAAGGTAATACAAACTCGTTTTAAACGTTGATTTCATCTTGGGCTCCTTTTTGATTAGACTGTTAAATTTAATACAGAATTCTGTTTAAATAGTAAAAATACATCAGAGGGCTGGTCTGATAGCAGGGCAGTTATTAGACACAGGCTCAGCGTCATCCCGGTATCTCGCAACTTGCCGGTATAAGCGAACCGATTCAGATAGTTTTGTAAATATTTTTAACTGGCACCATTTAAACGGCATCAAGAATTTCCGGATTTGAGCATGAGCATTGTTTAGTTTTTGCCAATAATACTTAGATCTTTCTTATCAATTATAAGGAGAGTGCTAATTCCAACTCATCGCATTCAACCACTCCTGACAGCCGTTGAGACCTTAACTGGTCCAGTGGACTTACTATTTTATGCCACCAGTCAAAGCTCGTCTGGATGCTGATGTTGAGTTCCTTTGCTATTTTCTTGATGTACATTCCCAGGTCGAGCCACATAAGTTAGACGGGCTCACTTAAGTTTTAGATTGATATCGTGCAGAGAAGTACCGATTGTTTCGCTGTGCAACATATTGAAATCATTGCAATGGTACGTTTGTACACCGTTTTGCTTGCCCCGCCTGTAGACCTTCTTGCTTTTACAGAATGGGTGTGTCTTCTTCATTCGAGTTGAATTAATGGATACCTGTGAATTAGTTAAAATTGTGTCCTGGAGTTCAAGTGTTTGAAGAAGACCTTCCATTTCTTGTGACGGATCATTTGCCGATAGCTGATGGAACAATACTTTAATTTCTTTGTTTGTTTTCATGTACGCAATTTATAACAAATCTTGATGTGTATCCTTGGACATAGCCGATTAGGCATAGCATTTGGTTGTTTTGTTTTGGAAGAAGATAATATTTGCAATGAAATAGAGTCATAAATACATTGGTTTAGCGCTTAATTCGGGCATGAGACAGCGGACGGAACACATACAGAAGCCCTGAATCGGGTAGCATAAGGAATATAAATAAAGTTGCTATTTTCCAGCGTAAATAATTATATATCCTTGTGAGCTACAAAGAAATTTATAACCAATTACATATATTCTCAAAATAGATATGCATTTATTTTACGAGATGCCGGTGGAAACGAGCTTGAAAATGTGTAGTCAAATCCGTACAGGGCTCCCCCTTCGCTAACATGATTTCACACTGATGAAAGAAAAAGCCATTCTCCTGGACGGCCTTTTTATACTATAAAACGAATTTTCATCAATTTAAATTAACAGGGTTGCAGGGCAAGACTCTTGAAGGACTCATTAAAAATTTAAAAGAAATCTATCGGGAGTTAAATTCAGGAACTATTCCGAATGTCTATCGCGTTGGTGAAGTGGAAATTGCGTGAAACGAACAGATCTGCTCAAAACACTCAAAAAGTCAGGCTGTATTCTGATACGACATGGAGGCAACCATGACTGGTATCAAAATCCCACAACAAAAATGAGTCAGCCCGTACCCCGGCATCGTGAGATCAGTGAATCCCTGGCCAGACAGCCCGAAGGGTGGGGGGGTTAACCGGCAGTTTGTATTGTGACGGGTTTACCCGACAGGTCGGAGCACTGGCGGGAGTGATTCAGACGAGCAAGGCATAAATCCCCAAAACCGTTAAAACGGTTGTCGTTTTTCGACCATCTCAAACCCACGGATGAATCCGTGGGCTACCGGGTTTCTCTTTAATTTGGGCTAAAGCCCATTTCCAGACCCTGCTATCCCGGGGGTGAAGAACGGGGTTATTCATGGGCTACTTTCTTTGTCAGAATCACGGATTCTCACAGATGACACGGATTTCACGGATGGATCAACCCCTTTGAGGGTTACCGTTTTTTTGGAATGCAGCGACAACCTGCCCCTGCGGTAGACCCTCTCCTTCACAGGAGAGGGACATATTTCGATGAAGTTGACAATCCTGCAGGGATTGAATATAAATAGAAGGAAG
>CAZIYQ010000230.1:0-4458 GCA_964543505.1 uncultured bacterium
CCATTTTCGCTATGGCGTAATGCCCCGCGTTCGGTTTGAGCGGAGCGATGAGGTTCCTGCGCCAGTCGTACCATTCCCACACAAGTTGCGGGTTTCGGGCGAAAGCCTCCGGCGTGGCAAGCTCCTCGGCGCGGAAATTTTTCCAGAGCCCGTCCGCGCCCCGAAATGTCGGCACGCCGCTTTCGGCCGATACGCCCGCGCCGGTCAATACGGCAACCCGTCGGGCCGACGCAAGTTTTTCCCGAATTTCTTCGCTTATATCCACCTTCACAGAATACAAAACAAAGCCGGCTGTAAAAACTCACCGCTTCAGCAAACTGCTTAGGCGAGTATTAGAGCTTTTGAAAAACATCCGCATTGCCGCTTCGAGGATGTGAACATTATCTACCTCCTGATATGGCATTTCCGAATAGGCATTTTTATCGCCATCAATACCGAGGATAAAACTACCGTTGCCATTATAAATTCGCACTTGATACCATTTACCATAAACCCGTACGCTAGAAATAAATTTACGCTTTGTCACTTCCACTCCATAATCATCAACAACAGCATCTCCGAATTCATATCGCGATCCCTTTTTAAGACTAACGAGCATTTCAGTGAGTATGCGCACACATACAGCATTCCACAGCTTATCCACAAACTGTTCATACACACCGCTACTGCCTGGGTCTACAACCGCCATTCGACGATTGTCACCAAAGCAGATACTATAAGTGGTGCCTGTGGAATTGCTAGTTCCTCCCCAGCGAACACGGGTTATTTTATTAAGCGGGAAATGCAGGTTCTTCCACCATAAGCCTTCTGGTGAAATAGCGAGGGTATTTTTAAAAAACCAGCCAATATTAGCGTTGAATGTAATCTTCTTTGCCCACTCCTCGTAATTACTTTGCGCTTCATCACGTTCGACAAAAAGCCTTTCAATCGCTGAAGCATCTTCGTCAAGTTGAGATACGACTTCGGGGAGTTCCGCGAAAACCTCCTGCAGAGTTTCTGTAACCTGCCGGGTTGCTTCAAGCATGCTATGTTCATTGGCAAGTTCAACGCCAAAGTTCCGAATTTTATTGGCGAGATCATGACTCATATCGTGATTAAGGCCTCGACTTTTCATGCTCACCTGAATTGGTTGCGCGACTTTGTCCCAATTGCGTACGACGGCATCTAATTTGTCAAGTATCGGCCTAACGGCATCCTCTCCCCGCGGGGTAGCTTGTTTGGCAGACTCAACAAGCTCTAAAACATTTTCACTTTCTCTTTGTAAAAAACTGCGGGTTTCTGTTTCATAGCTATCCACAAGTTCATCAATGAGCATGGGCGCATGCACTTCACCGTTATGAGTACTGACCTCTACGACTGCAGTCATCACTTCAACAAGCTTGATTATTGGTAATTGATTGATCGCTTCTTTGACGACGCTCTTGTAGTAACTTCTACGATTGGTAAGCTCTGGCTCGATCAATTCTAGTGATTTCACTCTTGGGAAACCGGCTATTGCCCGATCTTCATTGATATCGCGAAAAATATCATAGACAGAAATATCATCAACCGTTTTCACAAAAATTAAAATGTATTCCGTCCAATTCTCCAAATCTACTTCAGGATCGAGAGCTTCAATAGATGCCGCCAATAGGTTAGCTAGGGGTAAAGGGGGAATATTATTCTGATTCTTAATTGCCACAGGGTTATTATTAAGGAGTTCAATCAAGTCAAGGGTTCGTTTTGGGGAAAGACCTGGAAGCCATGCGATTTCCGCCGATAGCCTAATGCGCGGATTGGTAAGGTCAGATCGAGCTTTGGAACAAACATCGCTGTCCAGCAAGAGACTTTTCTCTTCGTACAGTTCTACAATCTGGTGGCGATTATCGCGTGTAGTGGCGTTCAATAAATGGAACGGATTCTTATAAATGCTAGTCATCTAAAACGATTCTCGAATAGATTTCCGAAGTTCCCTAACTTTTTTATTTACACAGCGATTCTAGGTTACTTGCCCAAATGCCTATTTTCCACATTCACGTGCGGAGTTAATCACAGACCTATCCGCTAGCTATATCCTTGGTCATATACTATCAGAACTATAATTATTTTGCGGTATGGGCAAAACTTTTGCTTTGCTAAGAACGTGGATATGATTGCTCTAATTTTTGTAATAATTCATTGCTAATCTTGCCGTTAACTCGCAGGCCAGCAGTACTTTGAAATGCTTTTATAGCGCTTCTAGTTCGACGCCCAATTAGCCCATCCGCCGGGCCGGGATGATAACCAAGTTGAGTCAGACGTTCCTGCACCGCACGAACAAGTGAGCTTCTAGTTCGCCCGGTTTTTGTTCCAATTGAATGTTGTCTCCATTTCGCGATCCTCTGTTTTCCCTGAAATGCCAAGCTTCCACGACGAGCTTCCACTTCTTCCCTCACACTATTCAATGTTCCACGTCTGTAGCGAAAACTTTTACAACGACTGTTATAGTCGGAAACAAAGCTATTAAAACTATTTACCTCCCTCTCAGAAGTATTGGCGATTAGCTTTCGCATGGCTTCTATGCGTATATTTTCAGAGAGACAGTATCTAATCTGAGCCCATCCAAAAACATTACCAGCGCCCACAGGGGGCTTTTCCTCAGATGGTCTTGAAACATCCGGCACAAAATCTACGGTTGAGGGGGCAACGGCCTCCGACCGGGTGCTTTTTCTTATATGATTTTGGGATAGGTTATTGCGAGCAGGTGGTTTGTAGTGCGCGTGCGACGTATCTTTTCTATCTACTGCACCAAAAATCCAAATGGTTAAAACCACTGCTATAAGGCCAAAAATCCACTTGGATCCGGAAAAGTCTGAAGGATTCGATGGACTGGGAGAACTAGAAGGAAAAGCAGGAGTAGTAGGTGTTTCTTGTGACGGCTCCGTTTGCTGGACAGTTCCGCCATCTGTCGAAATGTCGGAAATCAAATCGCCAAGGCCGGCAAACCCTCTTTTCTCCGAATCGTCGTCAGGCTGTTTTGCCATAGTTGTTTTTCCAGTTAATCAGCTTTTCTCCTCATCCTGAATAAAGCCCATTCTCCTTTTGGAAGGCTCTTCACCGTCTCTTGCCGGAGAACTTTTTAACGCTTCCATAATACTCTTCTGGTCAAGCTTGTTTTTTCCCGACCGCGCCGCGAGCCTTGCCCCTTCGCGCACAACAAAGGCTACGTCAGAAAGCGGACGTCTTTTCAACTCTTTGGCAAGCGGAACCACGTCAAGCTCCTGCTCCTTAGGCATGTCGGAAATCAGCTTTAACAGTAACTCTCGCACCTCTTCCTCCGAGGGCATATCAACCGCAACAATATGATCGAATCGCCCGCGGCGCAAAATTGCCGGATCGATCATATCGATACGATTTGTCATCGCTACTATCAAAACCTGGTTCTTGTTAGCTTCGGGAATACGGCGAAGAAACTCGGCAACCTCTTCTACTTGATGGTGACTTGAATTCCCGCCTGATTGCCGGTCAGCCAGAAAAGCTTCCATCTCATCAATAACCAAAATCGAGGGGGCATTTTGCATAGCCTGCTCAAAAACCTCGGCCACTTTGCGGCTTGTTTCGTGTACGTATGGGCTGGCTACACTTGAAGCTTCTATCTTGTAACTGGGCCATTCAAGGTATTCAACCAAACACTCAATCGCAAAGGTTTTCCCACACCCAGGTGGGCCATGAAGAATGATTGCCGATGGAAAATCTATTCCGAGAGCGGCATAGCACTCTTGATTTTCCACAATATCGATTACATGTTCAGAGAGGAAGTTTTGAAGAGCTGGACGCCCTGAAAGTTCAAAACTCTTTTTAGGTAATTGCTTCTCGATAGCAGTTTTGCCATCTTGCACATAAATCGAAGCCTCTGCAATGTCGAAATTAGCCTCTGTGATAATTTCACGAAGCTGGGCTGGCTCGAGCCAGCTCATAAAGGAGCTCAATCGCCTAAAGGAATGAACAGAAACCGGAACGCCTCCTGATAGCCATTTACCCAAAACAATATCATCGCCTACAGGAGCCGAGAGGCTGTAAGTGGGCAATAAGCGAGACAGCTTCTCTGCGTAGATTGCATCATGCAAAGGACTTTCTTTGTCGCACTCCCGCGTGGCTCGGAGAGCAACCGCAAAAGATAAGGCTTCACTTGGGCTATCAGGTGATTTGCATTCTCTTATAGGGGTCAAAGTATGGCTTTTCCCGCAGGAGAAAGTAAAATAGGATTCTTTGCCAAACTGAAACCGGTTAAACATTCCTTCTTGAATAAGTCCATTGCTTATCCAGCGCTTAATCAGCTTTTCCTTTGCCACTAACGTTCGGCAGTCACCTTGAGTTTCATAAATTTGAAAATCCGGTTCAGCATAAAGGGGCAGTTTCGTCTGAACTCCATCAGGAAGGTCGAATCCTATTGGCAACCAAGCATCCAAAGGCATTTTCTATCCTCTAATGATATTAGAT
>CAZIYQ010000231.1:0-4453 GCA_964543505.1 uncultured bacterium
GCGGGGGGGGGGGGGTCAAGACAGGGAGTACAATCCACGATACTACCAAAACATTCAACCTGCAGGGGCGGACCTCCGGCTTCCGGATTAACTGGTGGCACAACTTCCGGCCGCTCAGGGAATTCCCGGGGCGGCTCCGGCAATATCACCGGTGGCCCCGGCGGGGGTGAAGGGGGTTCCTCGGCTACCGGCGGTATCTCCGGCTTGGGTGTCTCATCCCATTTCAAGCCGCTGAAGGATTTAAATTCCTGCCAGTCCTCATCCAGAAAATTTGCAAAGTCGGCGTCGTATCTCGCCAGATAGTTCTGATAATCCTCTTGCTGCGTTTCCAGCCATTGCTCATAATCGGCCTGCCCACAGAGAAGGGTGAGTGTTATGAAGATACAGATAAAACCTTTAAGCATAGTATTTCTCCAAAGAATTTTTTCCTGACACATGGTCAGTGAACCACTGCTGCGCTGATGGGGACATCCCGGATGACAGTTATGCGAAACTGCTGAGCGCCTGAAAAGGTACACAGCACGGGCAGATAAATGATCGGTTTCAACATATTATTCCTCCGATTTCTGTTTTAATAGAGGCGAGAAAACATTTTGTCTGTGGATGCGCACGAGAACGTAGAAGACTTCATGAGCATGATCGGGCCAGCGCTCCACAACTGTCAGCCCTTTGAGTTTATAATTCAGGTGGATAGAGCTTACCCGGTCGTAGTCATCTGCAGCTCCGGTATTGGTGATGAGAACAGAATGAATATCCATGGCCAATCCGCTCATGATGGCGAAAAAGGCCTTTTCCTCGGCAGTCTTCCACGCATCGTTACGATTTGCCCGGGAAGTGTACATCCCCACCCCGTAATAATAAGCACCTTCGGGATAAAACGCAAGATCGGTCCACGCCGGCGGCAGAGAATCCACATCCACCGGTGTCACCTGCTTCAGCGCCAGGGAATCCCGGGAAAAGGCCGAGATCCTGCCGCCTCGAAGAATCTCGGTGTAGAAGGAATCCAGCTCACGGAGCCGGCCATGAATTGCCCGGAGAGAATCCGCATCGAAATCGTAAAAATAATCACTGTTGTGCTGTTCATAATTTTGGAATTGCTGGAGCGTTCCGGTGACGAGACATTCCTGATAAACGCAGTACATCCGCTCGGCATCAGTCACTGGGGGTTCACCCCCATAACTGAATCCAGTGACCACACCGGGATATTTGGGGGGATACAGGAACCACTCCGGATACCGGTTCAGGCCGAAAAGAGTTGTCAATTGTGTGAGTGTCACGACCCACAGGTAAATCCGGTGATGCATGGCTGGTGAAGGTTGACGGAGGGCTGACCGAGTCCGATCAGTCCTCCAAGGATTATGTCAGCAAGACGAGTTAATGGTCGTAGTTTTCCATCTCTTTTTCGAGTTCTTTGTAGGCTTCGGATGCCCTGAAGCGTTCATAGAGTTTGGGTTTGTTCTTCATTTGATCCAGCAGGGATTGATTCATCATATCAGGGCTGACATAGAGCACGACTCCGGCACTGATCATGCCTGTTTTGTTGTCCTTAAAATACTTGGCCTTGTTTTCGATCGCCCCATAGAGGACGGTTTTGCTGGTGGTCTTGATCACATTGGTGAAGGTTTCGTTCAGTTCGTTGGTCATGTTGGATCCCAACTCCTCAGTGAATTTCTTCTTCAGGACTTCGACTTTGGTCTCAAAACTTTCGGCGAGTTTTGCCTGAGCGGATGCCCGTGCTTTATCCCTGGCAATATCCTGCCGCGTTGAGTTACCCACGCCAACCACAGCGATGTTCCCATCCTCGATGAATCCGTTGGCCATATCCTGCAAATCCTGGAAAGGATCTGCAATTTCGGTGAGGTCATCTTCGACAGCTGGAGCATATCCACCGCAACCGATGACCATGAACATGGCAAACGAGACTGCGACCATTAATAAAGTAATCTTTTTCATTTAGCTCTCCTTTTTATACAGTTAGTAATTCAGAAATATCCTCAATCGAGAGCGCAGGTGCTGCTGCACCCCTCCGGGGATCCGCTGAATCCCCAATAGCCATCCGTGCACTCATTCAATAATATCAAAATCGTAAATGGATACGTCGTAATCCCCTCCGAAATCCTGATCCTGCCATACCCGCATGAGCACGAGGGGATCATCACTGTCGAGGGAATAAACCGTCAAAAAAGATACCCTTTATCTTCATAGCAGGCGGCCAGATCAACCGCCAGAGTCTGCCCGACGATACCCCTGATACCGGATATTCATCTGATTAATGTCATGGGTAAAATTACCCGGCTCCATAATTAAGAAAAAAGGGAATAGTCCGCATTTCTGATTTTAGAACCGGGGGCTGTGTCCATCAATGATGGATCTTAAAATTTGCTGTGCGGATCAGTTGTGAGTCATCCCAGCAGTTGGGCTGCCAGGCGCGGACGTAGATCAGTGGATCCGGTTCGTTGAAATCGATGAGCAGGAACAGATACCCCTCATCCTGATAGGTGGTCACCGTATAGTTCTGACGCATCTCAACCCCATAAACACCGGGCGCATTGTTTTTCCTGATAATGTCAAATGAACTGAATTCCACCAGCAGATCCTGCTGACTGTCGAAGATGCGCTGTTCATTGGACAGAAACTGATCTTTGGTGAAACGGATCTCCTCCCAGGCAGGCTGATCGTCAATCTGCTGGTAACTGCTGTCGATGAGATCGGCGGGCAGCTTGCGGGTTTCCAGCACACGGCCCTTGATGATCAGGGCATCTTCCGAAAATAATTTGTCGATGGTTCCAATATCGCGGGTCTGGTAGGCCGTGCGGTATTTTTCCACGAAGCGGATAATCTCCCTGCGCCGGTCCCAATCTTTGGAATATTTACCGCTTTCCTTTAATTTCTCATACAGCAGGGCGGATATGGCCAGGTTCAGGTCAACCAACTGTCCATCAGGTGAAAAATCCAGAACCAGATACTCCGAGGTCTCACGGTTAATGCCCGGATAGTCCTGTGCCACACGGATCCGCCGCAATTCCCAGCCGTCATCCGTGGGATTCACCGCCGCGGAGATATACCGCTCCAGCGGTCTGGGATGGTTGTAGCGCATATAGTTGCCGACCTTGCCGGCCAGATATGCATCCTGCCTGTAAACCTGTGCGGCACTCGCCGGATCGCCGGTGAGGAGGGTCTCCAGAAATTGATAGGCCTGCTGCATGATATTGGCAATGGGAGCGTCATCCCCGTTGTAGTTCACGTGCAGGGCCACCTGCTGTTCCAGGGCCGGTGAGCTGACCAGCGGCGCTACGGTTGCGGGTTGCTCTGTAAGTGAGAGCGTTTTGCTGCTGTCAAAACGGGGTTTCAGAACCAGATCCCACAGCCGACTGATCACCTGAAATTCATCGCGACATTCATAATAGGCATATTTCACGGACAGCTTGAGCCGGTCGAAGTCCGTGCTGGACCCCAACAGCCGAAAAGTCCCCATGCCATCCCGGGCCTGAACGGCCGCCTGACCGGCACCGGCCCAGAAAGTAAAATCCAGCAGGCTCACGGGAGTCTGATGATAGCGGGCGGACAGGGTGATCTCCCGTTCGTTTTCCGAGAGGAGATGATCCGTTTCCAGCCGGAAGCTTAGATTCAGCAGCAGCTCATTGATGCGCTCGGGCACCAGCAGGGTGTAATTTACATCATCAACAATGACTTTCACATCGGGAATGGAGTTCATGAGCAAGAGGGAAAAATAATAGAGTTTCAGGGCGTAGGCAATATTAGCATCCTGCCGGTAGCGGTCGCCCTGGCGCACGAGAGAGGCAACGAGGTTCCGGCGTTCCTGAAAGATCGTTGCCACCTGCGCTTTGGCAATCCAGCAGAACACCTCCACCCGGTCGTCGCTCAGCAGCCGCGAGGACATTTCCACATTTTTCAGGGTAGCGGCGCTGTGGGTTTTTAAAATGGACTGGACTTCGTCACTCACAGCCCCGCCGGACTCCGACAGCTTGCCGCTGAAAGAACTCTCCACGGTCACGGCGATCTGCGCCGTGAGCCGGGCCAGTGCCCGGTCCCGCGCTTCGTTGGCATCCGGCGCAGTGCCCGTACCATAATAATACTCTCCCGACTCAATGATGGCCTGCCTGTCCACGATCTGTGCGGAGATAAACCCAACGGTAATGAATATGGCCGTCAGTATTCTGACCAAAATAGCTCCCTCTCTTTTTGCATGACAAATAGTATGGCAAGGAGAGCTTTCAATGCTTACTCGCTCTCCTTACCAGCTCTCTTCACCCTTTCGAGCTGGAACAGGTTGTACTATATTGCACGCTCCGATCTGCCGTGACAGAAAGGACACAGGCCGAACAGTATTGACCAGACGAAAACCGAGATTGTTGTTGTGGTTGTCCGGATTGTTGTTGTTCCGATTGGCACAACGCACATTCTTCTGGTTGTTGTTCAACGAACCACCGCG
>CAZIYQ010000232.1:0-4416 GCA_964543505.1 uncultured bacterium
CCTACATCGCTGATGAGATATTTCACGACGCTGAGTGCGCGAGCCGAGGAGAGCTCCCAGTTCGAGGGGAATTCATCAGTGTGAATTGGAATATTATCCGTATGTCCACTCACCAGGACTTCTTTCGCTTTGCTTTTAATTGCCTCACCCACGACCTTCAAAATTGGATAAGACTTTTCTTTCAAGAGCGCTTTTCCGGCATCGTACATCACTTTATCGCCTAACTGGATTAGCAAGCCCGTATCGGTCATTTCAACATTGATGTCTTTCTCCATGCCAAGTTCTTTTGCGATATTATTAATACGGTTGATTGTCTCTTTAATATAATCTGACTCACTTTCACCAAGGTGACGGGGTTTGAAGTAGTCCAGAATGGATACCTTTTTGGGGAGAATGTTAAATTCATTATTCAACGAACTCGCTGCCTCCTTGAATTTCACATCATCCAAACTCGAAAAAGATAGAAGCAGCACAAAAAAGGTCAGTAACAGTGTGACCATATCGCCATATGTCACCATCCAGAATGGTGCTGAAGGCTCTCTTGAATCCTGGTCTCTTTTTCGTTTTTTCACAATTTACCTGTCCCGGGTCAAGACTTTGACTTGATGTGACGCATGTTAGGCGGAATAAAATTTAACAATTTTCTGTGAATGTTATTTGGATGTTCCCCGTACTGAATGGCCAATACACCTTCAAGAATCATTTCTTTCATAATAATTTCCTGATCCGAT
Source organism: uncultured bacterium (assembly GCA_964543505.1). GTDB lineage: Bacteria > Fidelibacterota > Marinisomatia > SCGC-AAA003-L08 > JACNLC01 > JAADGM01. Next base: position 732 of record CAZIYQ010000232.1, read on the forward strand.
CGGTTTTTTAATTTCCCAGCAATCGGAAGAAATACCAGATTTGCAACGAGTGAACCGTAAAAGGTCGTGATTAAAGCAATGGCCATCCCCTCTCCAATGTTAGAAGGATTGTCAAGGGTTTTTAACATACTGATGAGACCGATAAGGGTACCTATCATACCAAACGCAGGGGCATAGGTACCCAAAGATATAAAAATTTTTTGACCGTTTTTATGTCGTTCGTTTAGATAGGTCAGCTCCGTTTCCATGACACTTCGGATAGTTTCCGGTTCAGTACCATCGACTGCCATCTCAAGTCCGGTTCTCATGAAACGGTCTTTGATTGTCGGTAGTACCTGATCAATAGCAAGGATTCCCTCTCTGCGAGATTTTTGGGAGAGGTCCACCAATAATTCAATAGTTGCCATGTCGTGAAAATCTTCGCCGGTAAACGCTTTCCTTACCACGCCAAAAACTCCGATAATCTCACTCAGTTGAAAATTGACAAGTGTGGCCGCCGTGGCACCGCCAAATACGATCATCATCGAAGGAATATGAATAAATATATCAAGATTACCTCCATTGATGATGGTGTAACCAATAAGAGTCAGTCCGGATATTATCCCCGCAATTGTAGCAAGATCCATATCGGCTGTGTATCTTTAAATGGTTTTTGTATTTGGCAGACAGGATTCATTTTTTTGATCACATGATCTTTTCGGTGTATACTCTCTTATAAAATGCCATGTTCTATTTTTAAATGCGCTACTGCAGATTCTGTCGAACATTAATTCGAGTAATATGGATTGTCCGGGCAATGAAATTGCCCGGACAATCCATATTTTTATTTCACAGCTATTTGATGAATAAAACATCAGACTCGGTTTATTATTATCTACCGAATCGAGTCGTTTCTTCGAGGATCTGATTAAGCGTTGTGACAATTCTCGATGCGGCTTGATATCCTTTTTGCGCATCGATCATTTGAATGAATTGCTCTGCAAGATCCACATTTGAAGTCTCCAGATTACCAGATCTTAGCTCGGTCCCAAATTCATCCGCTCTGCCAATTCTGGCATCTCCACTATTCTGAGTTGCCACAAAATTACTGGCACTTGATTTCTCAAGGCTGGTGGGATCATCAAATTCAGCCTGGGCTAACATGGCCAGTTTCTTGGTGACACCGTTAGAGAATGTACCCACAATAAAACCGAATTCATCAACATTGATACCCTGCAAAGTACCACTGGCATAGCCGTCCTGTTCATGCACCCGGATATTGGATACGTTGCCATCTCCAAGAGATGTTTGTGAGATACCTTTCCAGCCGTTCCCATTGATATTCATGTTGATGTTCAGCTGAGTCGCCCCGCTATCAAGGTCTATTGTAAGTTTACCACTTCCATCGTCAAAGGTAAAGGACTGTACAGCCCCATTCTCATCAAACATGATGGATCCGGTCTCACCGCCATTGACAATTTCATTCCCATTGACTTTGCGAACAGTCCAACTCCACTCCCGATTATTGACACTTTTCTGAAACTCAATTTCCATGTGATGAGATACACCAAGGCTATCATACAATATGAGTGATGATGTTGCTTTTGGTGTATCGCCTGGCGTCTCTTCTGTAAATGCGGGGAAAGTATTAAAAATGCCATCCAACGCCACATCATTGGTCAGTGACAAACTAATACCCGAATCACCGGGGGTAGCTGCAGTAAGCTCTATTTTCCCATCAACCAAAGCAGCCGTGGCAATGGGGGGTATGCCTCCGGCTCCATCAGGATCGAATGCAGTATTAATTCTCGTCAACAAATCCCCAACAGTTGTACCGTCTGTGCCATAGGTAAATGATACGGAAGTAATTGCAGCCCCGTCTGCATCTGTACCACCAATTTGGATCACGCCTCCGGCGGGAATCGGATTTGCTGGATCAACCAGTAGTGACAAATCGTTGAGATCTGTTGTTTCTGTAGCGTTGTTCCCATTCGCTGTGAGCGCTTCTGTAAGCTGCCATACTTCTGATGTGCGTTCAGCATTGGCATCCAAGTTACCCGATAACCAAACATTTTCAGTCGCTTTTGCATTTTCGATCATATCCGGATCGATTTGCACATCACCGATTGCTGCCATTCCTCCAATCGTCGAAGATGCAATTCCATTTTCGAGTGCTTCGTCGATTTGCCAGCCCTGAACGGCCTGTTGATTTGAATTCACCAGTACACCTTTCTCATTGAAATAAAATGCACCGGCACGGGTATAAGCCTGATTCCCGGATTCATCATTTACAACGAAGAAAGATTGACCATTGATGGCAATATCTGTGGGGCTGCCAGTGGCGGTGAAGGTACCCTGTTCAAAGGGAGTATAGATTTTACCGACGGTTTGGCCCAGCATTTCTAAAAAGGTCATTCTGCTTGATTTATAACCGATGGTATTAATGTTCGATATATTTCCACTGATGACTTCAAGCCGTTTTCTCTGGTTTTTTAAGCTAGATAGTACCGATGTGAAAGCATCACCAGTGCCTAATGATTGTCCGAATGTGTTCATAGAACCCTCCGTTTTGTTTGTTAATCCGCATCAATCAATCAGCGGATGGAGGACCTCCCTTGCGGGACCAGTCCTGTCTTTTCCTTATACTATTGCGACACTGTCAATGTTAGTAAAAACATTACCCAGAGTCGCCGTTTTATCCAGCGCCGTTACAACAATTTTGTTTTTGACGCTCACAATATATGCCATATCGTCGACCAGAATCAGGGAACTGCTGGCTCCTTTTCCATCGACTTTTTTAACCCCTTCAGTTAATCTGCTCAGATCGGTGGCTGACATATTGATTTGCCGATCATTCAATCGTTTGATTGCATGTGCAGAGAATTTTAGTTCCTGATTTTCGGTAATCTTGTGATTTAAAATTTCAGAAAATGTTTTCTCTGATACCCCCGCTACTCCTTGTTTGAGCTTCGAGGATTGCTGCTTTCCAATCGAAAGCTGATCGGGCTTTATTTTCAGTTGATTATTTCGAATTTGCAGATCTGCGACTTTCATAGGATCTCCATTAACTCACTTCGAGAACTTGAGAAAATGGTATTTCATGACCGTTGACAACAAGCATTGCCATACCGTTTTCGAACTTAACGCTCTCAATCACGCCCTTCAGATACGTCGCCGCAGAGACAGGATCACCCTGATCATCTTTTGCTGCTACACTGAAGGTGTAATCCCCGGTACCACAAGCATTTCCGTCATCATCGAGGCCATCCCATGCGACATCGTGATCACCGCTGCTTTGATCTGTTTGCTCGATAGTTCTGACAAGTGTCCCTGAAGAATCCCTGATCTCAATCGTCACGGTGTCGGAAAAATCACTTAATTTGAATCCTATATCGGCAGGTTGAAGATCGTCCCCGTCCTGAGCCAATTGGATTGAATTACCGGTTGCCGTAACCTCTTTACCTACCATGGTAGTAGCCATGGTATTATTGATGGCCTGAGTCAGGATCAGATTGATCTCAACCCCCTGTTCAAGGTTAGAGTTTACCGATTGAAGCTGCTCGAGTGAGCTGAACTGTGCCAGCTGTGAAGCATACTCCTGATTTTTCATTGGTGAGAGCGGATCCTGATTTTTCATCTGGGCGATCAGTAGCTTTAGAAAATCCTCTTTCCCCATACTCGTCTTATCGAGTGCAGTCGACAAACC
>CAZIYQ010000233.1:0-4414 GCA_964543505.1 uncultured bacterium
TTTTCTAACATCTGCTGTCATGCAGGATAGGACTAATTGAGGAAGCCCTATTTACTTCAAGGTGATTTAAATCAAGATGGTCACATCAATGTGTTGGATATTGTTTTAATTGTTGATATTATAGTTGGTGATAATCCAGATCCTACAACATATGAACTTGCTGCTGCAGATCTAAACAATGATGGCGCTGTAGATGTGCTAGATGTTATTAGATTACAACAGTTAATTACAAATTACAATTTGTCAAGAATCTTCTACTCCGGTATACCAATTGATATCAATTTAAAAAGCACAACAAGTTCGCTGAACAGATCTAATTCGGAAGAAATCGAAATATTTATTGATACCGAAGATTTAATTGCCGGTTTACAAATGGATATAGAATTTGATAATAATCTATGGATATTTGATACATTGACTACAACTGGTTTTACGGAAAATATGATTACACGCTTTAACGAGATTGATGAGGGAGTTGTGAGATTCGTCGTTTATAGTGACCAGCCTGAGGCATTCGGACCAGGTGATGGCACAGTTGCCATCTTGCACTTTGATGAAACTGTACTTGGCAGAGACGTGATACAAATTAGCGATTTAAGTTGCGTAAATGTAAAGATTGGCGGTATGGATGGAATACCCCTTCCATATAACGTAGCAGAGCAGGAGGCCACAATATCATTACCAACAAAATATGCACTTTCACAAAATTATCCCAATCCATTTAATACCAGTACTACAATTAATTATGACATTCCCGTTTTTGTAAGTGATGATTTCGAAAATCAACATGTCAGCTTGATAATTTATAATTCTCTCGGGCAGCAGGTAAAAGAGCTGGTTAACACTTATAGAGCACCTAGCAGTTATCATGTGATTTGGAACGGAAAGAATGATAACGGTAATTATGTCTCTACTGGTATTTATGTTTATAAGGTAAAAACTGATGACTTTATGAGTGTCAAAAAGATGACATTGGTGAAATAATGAAACTACAAGCAGATGGATTTAAAATCCATCTGCTTGTAAAATTTATAATCAGAGGCTTCGATTATGACATTGTTAAGAGTAATAATATTAATTTGTTTTTTTACAATCATACTATCCCAGTTTTTCATAGATGAATCAACTCAACGATTGCCTGAAGACATTAGGAGTGATATTCTAATATTTGGCGATATTGATAATGATAACGATATTGATGTAATATCTATTAATGTTAATTATTACAGTACAGCAACAATTCTAATTAATAATAGCGGATATTATGTATCTACCGACGAATTTGAGATTGTTTCATCATGTTTCGGTTGTCTGTTGGTTGATTTGGACAATGAAGGACAACTTGATCTATTTTGCTCCAGCGAAAGTTCCGGAGCATCTTTTCTAAATAACAATGGTGTATTGTCGTTGAACGACTCTTTTGTTTCGGAAATCTATCCACCAGTACTGTTTGGGTCTATGGACGCCGGGGATTTGCAAGGTGATGGTGATATAGATATATGTACCGGAAGCAGTGGTCCAGTTGAAGATGATTATAATCCCGGTATGTTTATTAACCTATATAATTCCTTTCTATCATGCCAATTTTACCCTTTCTGGTTATCAATGTTATTAACAACTAAAATAAATGATTTTAATCAGGATGGGTTATTAGATATAGCAGGTGGGTACAATACAGCAACTAGTGACGGTTCTTGGGTAAGCGGTACGCTTTTTCTATTAGATAACGGCAGTGATTATGATTTTATTCAATATGAATATCCAGATAGTCCAATGTTAATTTCGACCTATGACTATGATTATGACGGTGATATCGATGTTATCGGTGGTAATAATTTTTTCTCAAACGACGGGAATGCAGGCTTTAGTCTTATGCTCGAAAATCAATACCCGGTTGATGCTCGATCACCAAAGTGTGTGGGTGATCTTGATGGAGATAATTTTATAGAAGTTGTAACTCTCGATACTATTAATAACAATTATTTTTTTGAATTTCTTGAATACGGGGATTCTGTATTCACCTATTCTGACCTAAATTGGATTGCAGATACGCTAAACTGGTCAGGAAAGCTTCATTTATTAGATGCTGACAGCGATGGTGATCTCGACATGTATATCAAAGGTTCATACAATACGAATGACAGACTGTACATTAACTCTTTTGACAACGGTGGTGCAGTCAGCATTACAGAATCGTCTATCGAGTCAATATCACCGGCACTGGCTGATGGTGTTGATTCCATCCAGGTGTTGATCACTGTTCGAGACGCTCTGTTAAATCCATTACTTGGGCGATCGGTTAAACTAAACGTAAGTGGCGCTGGGCTAATAATTACACAGCCACTACGACTAGATGGCTCTGGAGTGACAACAGATGCCAATGGACAGGTAGTTGGATGGATTCGTTCAACTTCTCCGGGAATAAAAACTGTCAGAGCAACCGCTGATGATGTTTATTTAACAACCCAATTTTCAGAAGTACAATTTCAGGCAGAACCGGAACCGGCTGATGTTAATGGAGATGATGAAATTGATATACTCGATATCGTTCGCATGGTTAATATAATTCTTGGCACAAGTTTTCCGCCCACACAATATGAGCAACTTTCCGCTGATCTGAATACTGATGAAATGATCGACATCATTGACATTGTCATGGTGATTGACGAGATACTGGGAGGGGATTCGAAATGGAAAAAGTCATTTTATATACAGTTTTATTAATCGCAATCCTCTCCGGTCAGACAAATGATGATTACTATGAAGTGAAGCTTACAATGAACCCTCCGGAATTTGGTCAATTTTTTGGTGGACAGCTCTCCGTTGACGGTGAACTTGCAGTGATGCTGATGTAAAAACCGATTACATTCAGGTAGTATCTGACATTCTCTTCGGCGATGTGGACCAGAGCGGTGAACTCGATGTTGGTGATTTGGTTCTGTTCATTGCGTTCGTTCTGGGTAACGCTGAACCTACCGAAGAGCAATTCCTCGCCGGGGATGTGGACTATTCCGGGCAGATCGACATCATCGATATTGTCATGGTGATTGACGAGATATTGGGGTGAAACAGAATAAATATGTAACAACCCCCTGGAATTTACTGGGCCGTTTTTGCACTCTCATCTTCAAAGATCTTATCCGAAAGTCCCCGGTTCAGGCGATAATTTGAAAACTTGAGGACGACAGTGCCCCGGATACGGTCAGCGCGGCCCTTGATGGAGTCCCTGAATTTTTTAGCGCTTACCGGATCCTTGCCAAGCATTTGCAGATTGCGCACTTCCGGTGGGAACTCAATTTCCAGTTCGGTCCTCACCGGCAACCACACATAGCCGTCAACAAACTCATAGTTGAAAAGCGCAGTGATGAAATCCGCATCATCATTCCGCACAATGCCTTTATAAATAATACCCGAAGAAACATCCACCCAGAGTTTGAGATCGATCGTGTCATCTTTGGTGGAGTCGTCAGCAGCCTGCACATTATTCACCTTCACCAGATAGACATCCCGATCATTGTAGCGTTCTCTGCCCTCCAGTCGGATATCCAGGGAATCCTCCTGCAGAAACTGCACAAAGGGAGTGATCCCCTCTTTGGGAACCATGGCAAAGCCCCTGGCTTCGATCTTGGATTTGTCCGGCGCTTTATAATAGTAGTGGATCTTTTTCAGGGGGATGCGCAGGACCGGTAAATCTACCGAGACCTCCATATCCACCTCATAATCTTCGATGCGGGCAAAATTGCGGCGCATGAGGTCCAGCAGGTCGTCATTGCTGATTTCCTGTGCTGATATGAGGGCAGAGCAGCCCAGTGCGAGCAGCAGTCCGATCAATAATTTACTCATGTGAGGATGTCCTTTTTCCGGAAAATGAAAAGCGCCACGCCCAGAAAGATCAGCATATACACCGAGACCACCCCTACGCCCTGGCGGATGAGCTGCCAGTCAATGGGTTCGTAAAAGGCATATTTCCAGGTATCAAAATAGGTGGTAAAGATAAATGGCCGGATCTTATCGAAGATCTCCAGCGGCAGACCGGTAATGGCGAAGGAAAAGATGATCACCGCCATGGCTCCCACTACGGGACCGACGGCATTCCGGACAATCACAGAAAAGAAGATCGCCACCGCTGTGACCAGCATCATATTGTAAAAAGCCAGTCCGTACGCCAGCAGAAACCGCAGCCAGGCCTGGGATTGAGATAGGATCAGGATGCCGTCCTGAAAGACCAGCATATCCCCGCCGCCGTGCCAGAGAACTCCCAGCCCGAGACTCATGACGGCAACCAGCAGCATCAGCAGAATGGTATATATATTGGCTCCGATGACTTTGGCAAGAAAGATCGCCGGGCGGGAAACCGGGCGGGTGGCGTAGAGCCGGAAAGTTCCCCGGGCGCTCTCGCCGGCAAAAATATCCC
>CAZIYQ010000234.1:0-4337 GCA_964543505.1 uncultured bacterium
GCTCAGCGGCCGCTATGAAGGCTCAGCGGCCGCTATGAAGCGACAGCGGCAAAAGGTCAGTTGCGAAGTCTTATTAGGTTATACATTTATTTGGCATTTTCAGCGGCAATGGTGAGGTCACACATCATGTGCAGTACATGACCGCCGCCCACAGCATAGCCGGCCACCATGGCGATGACCGGTTTTGGCAGATAACGGATCTGTTTCTGCACATCCAGTATGTTCAGGCGGGGAACGCCGTCACTGCCCACGTAACCCGCATCTCCGCGGATCTTCTGATCACCGCCTGAGCAAAAGGCTTCGGGTCCTTGGCCGGTGAGGATGACCACACCAACCTGCTGATCTTCCCGGGCCAGTTCGAACGCCTGCTTCAATTCCGTCACCGTACTAGGACGAAAGGCATTACGCACCTCGGGGCGGTTAATCGTGATCTTTGCGATCCCTTCGGCCCGGTCCTGTCCCTTTTCGTATTTAATGTCCGTGTAGCTGTCTACGGATTTCCATCGAATCTTCATGCTAAAGCTCCCTGATTTTTGAATGGGAAAAATTACAACTTGCCATGAGGTTCTCCACAGCGGGAATTTTAACCGTCATTTGTACGAAAAGTCGTAATATTTGCAGTCTCATTTGGAGAATTTTATGCTAAAATCCAGACTAATACTGAAAATCAGCCTGCTATCCGGTCTGCTGCTGACAGCCCCGTTGAAAGAGCCTCACACTTTCGAGACCCGGAATGATTGGCCGGGACTTCAAACACTAACAACGGCTGGAGCTCACACCAGTACGATTCAAAAGACTCCCAATCCATCTCTGAAGGTGATGGTTCCTGAAAAGCGCGAGGGTCTCATTCCCGTCACGCAAAGGCGTCCTGCCGCTTCGTCAAGAGTCAACCGGGATTGTAACGGAGACTGCTGGACACTCCAGTATGTTGGGGAAGATACTCAGTGGTACCTGGGCAGCGGTGCAGCGGGCGATACATTTGCAATTGCTTTTCAGCCTCAAATGCCGTGCGTTGTACAGGAAGTATATATGAAATGGTACGATGGTGGTGCCGTCACCGCCTTTGCCGCACTGCTCAGTGATTCAGCTCTGGCCTGGACTGCCGGAACGGGGGCAGCGGTGAACAACGGGTTGGGCTTTCAGTGGGCCCGGGGTGATCTGCCGTTTTCTCCCATCGGTGAGCTCCTCACCCAACCTACCGACAATATCATAGAGGGCTACACCGCCGACTGGACAGCCCAGCTGGATCTGGGCGGCACCTTCCAGGCAGGTGATCCGGATAATCTTGGAAATGTGCCACCTTTCCTGATCTGTTTTGTCAAACAGGGGGAAAGTCCTCACCCCATGGCCTCAGATGTCTTCAACGGAGAATCCTATAACTGGTTTGGCGGTCCCTGGACCGATCCGGACGGCGATATCAGCACACCGGACGGCGAATTCGGTGACGGATATGCCTGGGGCAATTACCAGTCAGCCTGGAGCATCTCAAGCGGACTCATCGACATTGCCTGTCAGGTTCGGGTGACCTATCCCTGGGACTGGGATTGGGTTGCGTTCTATCTTCCAACCATCTCCGATACCTATCTCACTGATGGCAGCAAACCCATACAATTAAACATCTATCGCCCGGTGAATGCCTACCCGGATATCAATGATCTTGACCTGGTTTTCCACTGGGGAATCGATGGTGTCGCTCAGGAAACCCAGACCATGCAGGATGCCACACCCGTGGATGTTGATGAAGATGGAAATGGAACCTACGAATTTTATATCCAATACAATGCGCCACCCGGCAGCACTATCTCTTGTTGGGCTACTGCCGAAACACTTACGGGAATACAACTCTCGTCGAACACCGAGTATTTTGAGACCCTCGAACCCCTGATGCCTTGTGCCCGTCTGTTGATCATCGCGGAGAAGACGAACTCATACCATGTGGGGTCAATCGAGGCTGCGGCAGATGCATTGGGCTATGTTTATGAGATTTGGGATGTCTACGATCACCAGGGGATAGACAACTCTGTGATCAATTGGGGGTGGAATACCATTGTTGTTTATGGCTGGGGAACCGGCACACTACCCGTGACGGCCGCTGAAGAGGATCCGGGCTATGGGGAATTTCTGGCTAACGGCGGACATCTTGTCCTCATAGACCAGGACTGGTTTTACGCACACGGTCTTGACCAATATCCCTTTCCCCTGATTTTTGATCCGGGGGACCCTGCCAGAGACTGGTTTGGTCTTGCCGGCGCCATGAGTGATCCGGATTTTTATGGCAATGCCGGGAATGGGGGCTCCGGTGATACGCTGATCATAAGCCTCAATCCAACAATCCCGTTTTACTCCGAACCGATGATTCTGCAGCATGGCATCAGCGGCTCATACAACCGGGCTGACTTTTTGTACCCCGGTGACGGCACCCCTGTTTTCCAGGGTATTGACAGCGGTGAGATTGTGGGTGTATCCAACCATACGGCTGATTTTTCCACTACTTTTCTGGCCTTCCAGGCCGATGCAGCCGTGGATACTACGGAATCCGGTGATCTGACTTATGATCAGGTGACGGAATTGCTCACCTGGCTCCTGCAGGACGTTACATCACCACCCCAGCCCAATTTGTACGGTGAAATTCCCGGGGTCATTTTTAACGACGGCGGGCAGCAGGTGCTGGTGACGGTCACAGATACAGAGGGTGATCCCTTTACCGTTGCGCTCTATTATGTCTCAAATGGGGAGGATCTTCAATCGGTCATGATGACAAATACGGAGGCAGACATTTATTCTGCCACTATCCCGGCCCAGCCGGAGGGAACGACGGTAGAGTACTGGGCTGTTGCCGAAGCCGATCCTCCGGAGGACTGTTCGTATGCCGAATCTGCACACGGCAGCTACTTTGTCTATGGCCCCTCCAGTGATGTCCTGTTTGTTTTGAATAACGAGATGAATGTGAACGGTTATCCCGGTCTTTATTATTTTTACGATGCCTATGATACGGGCAATCTCTGGCTGATGCCCGATTTCTGGACCGGCGCTGTTAATCAGGATTTGCTGTCTTTTTATGATACGGTTTTTGAAGTGACAACTACCGGCACCTGGGCCGATTTTACGGATCATTATGCCGTGATTCAGGATTGGCTGACCCTGGGGAATAAAAATTATTTCCTGGCGGGTGATGATATGTTTGGGATGCTCACAGGATGGCAGGATGTAGATTTCTCCCCGGGGATTCTTTGGTATGACCTGGGAATTTCTCATGTCTTCAATGACATCGGCAGTGGAGGGAGTGAGCCTTCGCCCCTCACACCGGTTGAGGGTGATCTGCTGTCCGATAGTTTGGCAGAAGCACTGGCGGCACCGGGGGGTGGCAATATCCTGCAATATGACCCGGATTATGAAATCGGGCTGACCAATGCCCTCGACGGATTTCAGGCTGCCGGGAATGCAGTCCCGTTCCTTTTCGATACCAATTCGGAATTGCCTGTGGCCGTTCGCCGTTACTGGCCCAATGGTAACCGAACCGTCATTCTTGGCTTTGATCCTCTCTCGCTGAACTCGGCACCGGAGTATGTCTGGTACGGCGCCCACCCTGCCGGTCCCACCAAAATGTCACTGGACTGGTTCGATAATCAACTGTTCCTCATGGGCGATGTAAACGATGACGGTATTGTTGACATATTGGACGTGGTCATGCTGGTTTTTTATATCACCGATGATTATATTTTCGATGACGAACAAATGCAGATCGGCGATATGAATGACGATGCGCTCGTGGATGTAGCTGATATCGTAATGGTCGTGGATTTGATACTGGAAAACTGAGTCCCCGACCCGCAAATTATAACATGATCAGCGAGAGTGGCTCGGAAATTCGCATGCCGGTCCCATAAAGGAGTTTGGCGATGAGAGCCGTTATTCCATCGATATTCAATAATATTTTTTAACTTCATCCTGCGAAAATACAACGGGGATTTTGCGGGATCTCCTGGTCGTGACAAAATCTTATGGTTTGCCGATATCCGTTTTTATCACTTTGTTATACAAAAAAATGCAGATATGATTTTTCAGTTCTCGGACTATAATTCAGTACCCTGATCTGATCTCACACCGTTTAATAATTGCTACATAATGAATTCTCTTATTTAATATCATGCCATCCCTTTTAAAAGATGATAATTCCCATAAATAATAGGTTTGGACGTTAACTGTATAACCGAATAAATTCACGATGATGTTTAGTTATATATAAAATTGCACCAACCACAGTATGACACGCAATAAACAGTATTATTTAAGTGTTTTGTGGGATAGTTACTAGTTATACATAAAGATAAGAATGA
>CAZIYQ010000235.1:0-4245 GCA_964543505.1 uncultured bacterium
GACATCATCCTGGACCCCTTCAATGGTGTAGGCACCACCACGACAGTGGCCAAGACTCTTGAGCGCTACTATCTCGGCATTGATATCTCCGAAAAATATTGTGCCCGGGCCCGGGAGCGACTCAATATCGATGCGGTTCGCAATAACTTTTCGAAGCAGAAGTAATCCACCGAAATACAGCCGTCCTTGATTAGGTTCTTTTTCAAACCGGTCATATTATTCGATCAATTGCCAGTAACGCCTAATTCGCAATGGTAAGCAGAGCTACCCCGGCAACGGCGATGACGGCTCCCATAACAGCCCTTGGGGAGACATGTTCTTTACCTATAAAAATCACTGAAGGAATTATAAAAATGGGCGCCAGAGAGGTGATGGTGGCAGCAACCCCGGCCACGATGTAATGCAAGGCGAGCAGGGAAAGGGAGACTCCGAGAAAGGGTCCTAAAAAGGCTCCCGCTGTAAGAAATCCCAGGGCGGCCTTATGCTGTAAAGCCCGGTAAACATCTTTCCAGCCTTTTTGAATGGACAGGATCACTATAAATCCGAGAATTCCGGCGATGACCCGGATCTGGGTCGCTGCGAAGGGATTCAGGTATTGCCCATTCACCTGCATGCCATATTTACTGAGCACATAGCCGCCGGCCTGTCCTACAGACCCAAGAAAAGCAGCCAAGACACCACTGCGAGTAAGAACGCGGAGTTTTCGATTTTTGACCGGTACTCCGGAACGCTCAATGATCACCCAGCCCACACCGGCCAAGGTCACAAACATACCCACCCACTGAAGCGGGGCATATTGCTCATGCAGAAAAGACAATCCGAAAATGGCGGAAAGTGGCGCGCTCAAGGTCATGATCAGCATGGATATGCGGGGTCCGATTTCCACGAAAGCCCGAAAGAGGAACAGATCGCCAAAGGCAAATCCCACAACACCGGAAAGTCCCAGCCAGAGCCAGGCATGGGTGGGAAGATCTAGAGGAAGGGGTGACCCTGTTTTAATTTGGGAGAGCAGTGCAAAAAAAAGAAAGGCCACTACTAGCCTCAGTAAATTGACAGGCTGAGCCCCCACCCGCTTCCCGGCAGCTTCGAAAAACTGTGATCCGAAAGTCCAGCAGAGAGCGGTGCCCAGAGCTGCTAATTCACCGGCGTAGTGCCAGGGCATTTTAGTAACCCCTTCTCATTACACGGTTTTGCTCCATTAAAAATAAATACAGAACCCTAGGCGCCCGGGGAAAATATAGGGCATCAGCATGGAGTGAGAATTTGTCTTTGCCGGCCTGTGTCGAGTGACTGCTTTTCCGATCCAGTAGCCTGTGAGTCCGCCAACGATCACATCCGAGACCCAGTGTTCGCCGGTGACGATGCGTTGAGCACTGACACACAGGGCAAATAAATAGGCCGGGACCTGCACCCAGGGCGTAGGATATTCCCGAGCCAACACCGTCATCATGGCAAAAGCCGTGGCCGTGTGCCCCGAGAGAAATGAGCGACGCTCCTTCGATTTGCTGAACTCGAACCAGTAAAATTCATTCGCACCCACCTGCATACCTGGGCGGGCGCGGCCGATGATCATTTTGGTTCCAAAAGTAGCCAATAGAGTATATCCCATGGAGCGGGACAACAGAAGGGCGGTTCTCTTCATCTGATCATCGCCTCGAATCAATCCCCCGGCGTAGAAGGCTGTGGTCAAGCCCGTAAAAAAATAGGCCACCCGGGCATTGGAGGCTCCATAGAACTGGGCCGTTTGAGACATGCCCTTGCCGAGGTTGTAGCGAAACCCACTATGGGGAGTGGCATAATAGCGGTTGACCTGTTCATCGAAGCTGTAAATACAGGCCGCCGCCAGCAGAGTGCTACCGATGAGCAGCTGCCGCTCCGTGTGTGTCATAAAAGGTGTTTGAGAGACCTGCAGGTGTGCTTCCCCGAAGAGAGAATTCCACAGCAACACCAACGGCAGCACAACCATCAAGATGGCGTATTTACGGGGAAGAAATTGATGAGTCATGTACATTTCAGTCCTTGGCTGTTTTGGAGTCATGTGCTCTAAAAAGGAGCCCGCCAACGATGACAAAGAGGAAAAATCCGCCCACAACCTTGAGCTCGAAAAGCAGCGGACTGCCGCCGTCCGCTGCCGGAATAACGGACAAGCCAATTGCGACCAAGGTGGTGACCAGACCGCTGATGCCAAAGATCAGAGCCAGCACATTGTTTCGGGGAATGGCCAGCGTGCCGGGTCGATGTCCATCCCTGCGGCGCAGGATCATGTAGGCCAGGAACATATAGGCGTAAGGCAGAAAATACACCAGCAGGGTGGTGTCCAACAATATGGTGTAGGCCTGCTCAACGGTGGAACCGACAAAGCTCATGAGGATGAAAAGCGTGGCGATAACCCCCTGAATGATAACGGCAATGTAGGGAGAACCATATTTAGGGTGGAGTTTCCCAAAACGCTCCGGCAGATAACGGTCAACACCGGCTACGAAGGGCAGCCGGGCGGCCGCTGTAAACCAGGCCATGAGACCGCCAATACCACCAAGAGTTATCAGCAGTGCCACGAGATTGGCCGACCAACCGATGCCGAGTTTCGTACTGATGGCGGCGATGCCCTGGAGAAAGCCACTGATTATACTGATCTCCTCCTGGGGTAAGGTAGCCCTTAGGGCGATTGTACCGAGGATGTAAATTGCAGCGATAACCACACCCGAAATCACAATGGCCCTGGGAATATTCCGGGCCGGGTCCCGGACTTCTCCGGCGAGCAGCGGGGCTAGTTCGAGTCCTGAAAAACCGAAACACATGGCGGACCAGAAGGCAAGTTTATCAAAGCTAAAAATATTGGTCATAAAACTGTCTGCCGGCATGGGGTTGGCGAGGCCGTAGCGTATGACGGCAATGATGGCGAAGAGGATCAGCAGTGTGCCCGTGAGCCAGGTTCCTAGGCCACCGATATTGTTCACCCAGCGGCCCAGTTTCATACCCAGTATATTAAACAGCATCACCGCCCACAGCATGACCAGTGAAAAGATCAGTATGTATAGCTTGTTCTGCCCCAAAGCTTCATAACCGGAACCCGCCGTGAAGACGGAGATGCCGGCGATGTACACCAGCAAATTGGGAAAGTAAACCAAGTTGTTCGTCCAGTAACACCAGCCGGCCATGAAGCCGTGGAATTCACCGAAAGCCTCCCGTACCCAAATGTAGATGCCGCCTTCACTGGGATATTTACTGGAGAGTTCACTGACGGCAAAGGCCTGTGGCAGAAAGAAAAAAACCAGAGCCGCACACCACAGCAGAATGGATGTATTGCCTCCGGTTGCAGCCAGGGATATCCAGCGCAGCCCCACGATGGCCGTGATGTTCAGCAGAACGAGGTCCCAAAGGCCCAAAACCCTTTTCATGATAGATACACCGGATATGTTTGTCTGCAGGAGTGCATCACTTAAAACGCCCTGATCTTGCCATCCTGAAGGTCAATGCGGGCCAGGGTCACAATAGGAACTTGCAGTCCGGCCAGCTTTTCGCGTCCACTAGCATAGACTTTCTCAATCACACAGCCTATCCCCAGCAGCCGGGCTCCACTATTTTTAACAATTTCGGCTAGTGCAAGGACGGTTTTTGCCGAAGCCAGGAAATCATCGATGATGATCACCCTGTCTTCAGGTTTAAGATACTCCCGGGAGACCCGCAGGGTAACGCCGTGACCCTTGGTCGGACTGATACTGTGCGCCTCAAAACAGTCATCAGACATGGTGATGGGTTTGCCCTTCCGGGCGAAGACCAATGGCACTTTCAGTTGGGTGGCGGCGGCAAAAGCAGAGGCAATACCGCTGACCTCAGCCGTGAGTATTTTAGTGGCATCCATCACGCCCTTCGAATCAAATCCCTTGGCAAAGGCAGCACCCATCTCAAGGGTAAGTTCCGGCAGGATCTGATGGTTGATGAAACTGTCCACCTTGATGATGCCGTTACCGATATGGCTGGCTTCTGACTTGATCTTTTCGATTAAATTCTGCATTGTTGATTTTTGAAATTGTCCGAAACCCTGTGTTTAGGGATGAAACAGATTGTTTTTAAAAAAATCCCGGTCAATTATGATGGATTAAATTACTCCAATTATCATATTACTTTGCACATAAGAAGCACCTGGTGAGATAATTTCCCAAGTTAAATCTGTGGTGCAAACTCCGGATGTCACAATTTCGAGAAGAAAGATTACCTACCGAACCGAAAACAACTCTATATTTG
>CAZIYQ010000236.1:0-4155 GCA_964543505.1 uncultured bacterium
AACCCGGAATGCTCCGGGCTTCTTTCCGTGCCGCGGAGAGGACTCGAACCTCCACATCTTACGATACTGGTTCCTAAGACCAGCGTGTCTACCAATTCCACCACCACGGCAATAATATTTTCCAGTAATCCAAACTGGACAATTCAAAAAACTAATCCAGAATAAGCAACGTGCCAGCCAATTCCATTTACCCGGCGTAATGCAATGGAGACGGGCCACCACGGCAATAATATTTTCCAGTAATCCAAACTGGACAATTCAAAAAACTAATCCAGAATAAGCAACGTGCCAGCCAATTCCATTTACCCGGCGTAATGCAATGGAGACGGGCCACCACGGCAAAGTTATTATTCAGCAATCAAGCTGAACGGTTTAAAAACTAATCCAAGATAAGTCGCGTGTTTGCCCGGCTGAATTCCCGATTCCCTGAATTCTGACTTGTCTGCCAATTCCATTTACCCGGCGCAATGCAATGGAGTCGGGCCATCACAGCAGGCGTCCAAATTTAAGGGACAGAGCTGATTGCAAAAAATGTTTTTACTATCCCGAAAAATAAAAACCCCCCGCATAGGCAGGGGGGTTTTTAGGTATGCAAAGATTATCCTTTTACTTTTCCTGAAAGAGATGCACATCCTGCTGTGGGAACGGGATCGAAATACCTTCCTCGTCAAAGCGCTTTTTGATGGTCTCCGTGACGTCATAATAGACTCCCCAGTAATCTTCACTCTTTACCCAGGGGCGTACGACGAAGTTAACGCTGCTGTCGGCCAGTTCCGTCACTGCAACCAGTGCCGGAGGATCTTTCAACACGCGCTCATCGGCCTTGAGAATATCTTCCAGGATTTTTCGGGCCTTATCGATGTCATCCCCGTACCCAATGCCTGCCGTGAGATCCACGCGGCGTGTTTTTTTCGCAGAATAGTTGATGATATTACTACCCAACATTGTGGAGTTCGGCACATAGATTACCTTGTTATCCGGTGTCTTCATCTTGGTGATAAAAATTTGAATGCTTTCGATGGTTCCCGCTGTGCCGCCGCCTTCAATATAATCACCAACTTTGAAGGGTCTGAAAATGATGATCAGTATGCCGGAAGCGAAATTCGACAGGGAACCCTGCAGGGCCAAACCAACAGCCAGGCCTGCGGCACCGAGAATCGCCACCAGAGAGGCCGTCTGAATACCCAATTGCCCCAGGGCTGCAATGACTACAAAGACCATCAGCAGTGTGTAAATCAGGTTGATCGCAAAAGGTACCAGAGTTTCGTCCACATGGCGTTTGGTCATCATTTTTTTAAGAGAGTTCCGGATGCCACCGGAGATCCATTTCCCAAAGATGAAAATGATCAGCGCCATGACGACTTTCATGCCGTAGAACACGACCATCTTCTGTGTATTATTCATAAAATCTTCCATTTTTTCTCCTCTTATTAGTTAATCCGGATTAAAATAAATTATAGGTCAGACCCACAGCCAGCGTCTGCTGCAGTTGACGGATTCTCGAAATATCCCGGTCGTAGAATATTTTCACATTGAAGCTGACAGTGATATATTTCGATACGCTGGCAGAAAAAAGATTGTCCCAGGTGACATCGGTCTGGTTTAGTTTTTTCAGATTACTGAAAAGCTCAAGTTTTGAGGTAAACAAGATATTCTTCATCACGGTTAGGCTGATATCAGTCACTGACTCTGCGCCGTATTCGACTTTGGATTCTTCTATCTTGGCAGTATCAGGGTCATCTGCATAGCCGTGGTCTTTGGAGACGGTTTCCTTAACTGCTGCACCGAATCGGGTTTTGAACTTCCCGTTAGGTTCAAAGCCTACTCCCAAACTCTGCGTGAAATAGCCCGGATCCATGAAATCGGAAATAGGTGTATCAACTGCGTCCCCGTAGTTATAGCCTTTGGAAAACTGCGTTTTGGCAGTCCCAGCAATATAAGGATTCAATGTGCTTCCAATGAGCCGGGTATAGACAGACTCGAGACTGATTTCATCTGCGGCTTTGCGTGAACCCTCGCTTCCGACCTTGGTATTACCATAGGCAATTTTTACGGCGTTTGTCCAGTTGTAAGTTGCTGTTGTTTTGTTGAAGTCTGCACTGATATTCAGCATCCATGTCCAGGAATCTTCGCCTCCCTGTGACCAGTTATCAAAACTGTTCTGAGTGAAATTCAGTGATCCAACGGCCTTTTTTTCCCAGCCGTTGGCCTTAGCGGCTTCCTGCCCAAGTGAGAAGTTCACAATCGTTATAACCATCAGTAGTAAGCTGAAAATCAAGCTCATTTTTGTTTTCATTTAGTTTTCCCTTGTTTATCTGAGATTCATCATAATTGAGATAATAATGCGAATATGTGTTCAGTGAAGCGTTGTAATTTAGAATGGGATTCATTTAAATAGTTACAAATATTTTTCCTGCAGAATGTCACGATAAAAAAAGGGCTCTTGCGAGCCCTTTAAACCAAATCGGATACTATTGATGAATCAGACAACACCCTGATCAAGCATTGCATCGGCAACCTTGATGAATCCGCCAATGTTGGCTCCCTTAACGTAATTCACAAAGTCACCATCAGTACCGTACTGGGTGCAGACCGAGTGTATGCTCTTCATGATATGTTGAAGTTTTTGATCAACTTCTTCACTCGTCCAATTCAAGCGCATGCTGTTCTGGCTCATCTCTAGGCCGGATACGGCAACGCCGCCCGCATTGGCGGCTTTACCGGGACCAAAGAGGATTTTATTTTCCAGATAGACATCGATGGCGCCGGGCTCTGAGGGCATATTGGCACCTTCAGATACACAGATACAGCCATTCTTGACCAGCGTTTCAGCCTCAGCCTTGTTGATTTCATTCTGTGTCGCACAGGGCATGGCAACGTCACATTTGACGCTCCAGGGACGTTTCCCTTCCCAGTATTCAACACCGTATTTATCAGCATATTCTTTGATCCGGCCACGTTTCACATTTTTGAGTTCCATGACAAAAGCCAGTTTCCCGGCATCAATGCCGGCTGGGTCATAAATGGTACCTGATGAATCAGACAGTGTAACGACTTTGCCACCCAGCTGTGTCACTTTTTCAACAGCGTATTGGGCCACATTACCGGAGCCTGAGATGGCAACGGTTTTTCCCTTTAGGCTGTTACCTTTATGGGTCAGCATTTCTTCAGCAAAGTAGGTTGCGCCATATCCGGTTGCTTCTGGACGGATGAGACTGCCACCCCAACCAAGAGCTTTACCTGTCAAAACACCGCTGAACTCGTCGCGTAATTTTTTATACTGACCGAATAAAAAGCCGATTTCACGGCCACCAACACCGATATCACCTGCAGGTACATCTGTGAAAGGACCAATGTGACGAAACAGTTCAGACATTAAGGACTGTGTGAAACTCATGACTTCATTATCTGATTTCCCCTTGGGATCGAAATCCGATCCACCCTTACCGCCGCCCATTGGCAGAGTCGTAAGACTGTTTTTAAATACTTGCTCAAAGCCTAAGAATTTCAGGATTCCCAGATTAACTGAGGGATGAAAGCGCATTCCACCTTTGTATGGTCCGATGGCTGAGTTGAATTCAACCCGGAAACCACGATTGACAATAACTTCGCCGCGGTCGTTGCGCCATGGGACGCGAAAGATAATTGTTCTTTCCGGTTCCACAATTCTTTCAAGAATATTGGCGTGTTGGTACTGCGGGTTTTCCTGAAGATAGTCCCAGATAGATTCAATAACTTCTCTTACAGCCTGGTAAAATTCTTTCTCTGCTGGATTCTTTGCAATTACATAATCCATGAACTCGTCAACAGATTTATACATCAAAAATCTCCTTAAAAATTTTGATTTTCTTTTTTTAATTATCAAATAATCTAAATCCGCGCTAAAAGCGGATGCCAAAATTACAGCACTTCCCCAATCATCCTATCCATAATATTTTAGATTCGAACAGTGTCGTATTTATTGCTGCTGCAGAGGGTTTTTGGAATGGGAATTGAGATTGCTCGGGTGCATCCTGCTATTGTAATATTGACCCAATGTAATTTATTTATTAACAGGTCAAAGAAGGGACTTCAAACCAATGGAATTTCTTACCAATCTCTATCATCAATTGCCGACTCTGATACCGCTACTATTCAGCATTGTCATTGTAAGTT
>CAZIYQ010000237.1:0-4154 GCA_964543505.1 uncultured bacterium
AATTCGATTTCATTTTTAGGAAAATCATCGATTAATTGTAGTCCCATAAAATAACCTCCCAATTAACGTATTATACTATAATTACAATAGGTTAAGTTACGAAACAATTTATACTCAATTCTGATGATACCAAAACTTCAATCCTCAAGTCAACTGGAGAAGATTAGAGACCCCAAATTATCTTTTACAAAAAAAATCCCTTGATGTGGCAACAAAAAAGTACACGATTCCCATCAAAACAATTCTTGGTAGTCCTCATGCGCGAATTTCCTGTATATGCTACTCCTCTATTGTTCGGTATTCTGAAAAATATTTAAATTATGACTGACCATACAGTCAATAATAAAAGGATTTGAAATGTCACCCCGCACTTTCGAGCAATTTCAGGAAATGAGAGACCAGAGTAAAGGAAAGATACTGCAATCTGCTTTGGCTCTTTTTGCCAATAAGGGCTATTTCTCTACTACAATTGCTCAGCTTGCCAAACAGGCCAAAGTCTCTAAAGGACTCATCTATAATTATTTTACTGGTAAAGAAGACATTCTTAAGGAGTTAGTTCAGTTGGGATTTGAGGAAATTGATCGGGTATCTGTCGAATCCGAAAGCATAAATGATCCTGTAGAGAAACTCCGTCGTCAATTGGATCTCTTTGCGGAACTCCTCAGTGACAACGAGGTTTTTTGGAAACTTTACACTCACCTATTAGCCCAACCTACCGTAGTCAGCGCTGTCAACAGCAGACTAAAAACATTCTTCGATGACCAACTCAATCAAATGGGAAAATTGCTTGATAAAATTGGTTTTAAAGACCCGGCATTGGAGGCCAGAGTGCTGGCAGCCCTTCTCGATGGGATCGGATTTCATTATTTTATTGACAATGATTATCCATTGGATGATGTATTGGCCCACTTAAAAGATAAATATTGCGGAGGGAAATAAAATGAAAACCCTGACACTGTTGTTCATTTGCGGATTCATCCTGGGGCAGGGGCTCACGACAGAAGCCATTGTCGATTCGATGCTGACAGTCATGACCCCCGAAAATGCCCGGGGAGTCAGTCGTCAGATTAACCAAACCAGCAATGGAGAGATAAGAACTCTGGATTATGAGTATTATTCCACAAAGGGTGGCGAAGATGTTCTGATGCGCTACACCAAACCCAATAAGATTAAGGGAAATGCTTTTTTAATGCTGAATCATGCCAATGATATCTGGGTCTATTTTCCCAGGACTCGCCGAACGAGGAAACTGGCTTCTCATGCAAAAAAGCAAAAAGTTCAGGGTAGTAACTTTGCCTATGAGGACTTTGCCGGAGGGACAACCTGGAAAAAGGATTATTTGCATAAGCGTTTGGCAGATGATTCTGATGATGTTTATACCCTTGAATTTGTTCCCAAGCCCGAGATCAACAGCAGCTATTCGAAAATGGTGATGCAACTCAGTAAAAAAGATTTTTACCCTACCGAGATCAAATATTACGATGAAAAGGGAATCCATGAAAAAACCCTCTATTTACAGGACATCAAGATCATTGAAGGCTATCCCACAGCGATGACCATGCTGATGCACAATGAAATCGATGGTACAGAGACTCGCATGGAAACTTTGGAAATGACCTACCACTGTACTTTTGAGAAAGATTTTTTCTCTGAAGGGAAACTTAAAAAATGAACACGTTCTGCAAGTCCACCGCCCTGTGCTTGTGCCTGAGCGCTCTATTCCAGTTCACGGTTGCCCAGTTGATTTTTTCCGGTTATACAGAACATGAAGTGGACGAGATTAAAACTTCTTCGGCCTATTTTTCCGGATACAATAAGCTCCGATTGGATATGGAACAGCATCCGGCTGACAAAGTCGGACTCTACGCTACACTGGAAGCCAAAGCCCACTTTGGCAAAATCAATTGGCTTTTATCGGATTTCCTGCCTGTTGCTGCCCAATTCGATACCACATTTCAGATGCAGGATTCTCTTTCCGCTGAATATCTTTACGCAGTCCTCAATTTCGACCGAACCATCGTCACTTTGGGTAAGCAGCCGCTTGCACTCGGCACCGGATATGTTTGGAACCCCACCGATATTTTCAATAAAAAGGATATGCTGGACCCAACCTATGAGCTCACCGGAGTTCCATCCTTAAGAATGCAATATACCGGCAGGCTGTGTGAGCTTGACCTGATTGCCCAGCCTATCACCGATGGACGATCTGCCAGTGTTTATTTTTCCGGTAAAACCCGTCTGCAGCACTTTGAACTGACCGCTCTAATTGCACAACGCTCCTTAGAGTCAGTATCAGGAGTTGAGACTTACAGCGGTTATGGAGGAACTACCGTGGGAGAATTCCTCGGACTGGGGGTCTGGGCAGAATTTTTAACCAATCGTTTGGATAATTCAGATGTTTTCAAATCCGAATGGGCTGCGGGTTTTGATTACACTTTTGAGTCTTCATTTTACTGCATGTTCGAATATTATCATAACGATCGCGGGAGCACTTATTCAACTATCGATGGCTACTCACCAGCAGGAGTATTTGATTACCTCAGCGGTTTTAACAGAGCACTCGCAAGTGATTACCAATTCGTGATGCTCCAGTATCCAATGGGAGATTTGCACAGCATGAGTCTGTGGGGAATTCTTAATCTGGATGATAACAGTTATATCATCGCGCCCCAGATCAGTCTGAGCCTTTTTGAGGACGTGGACGCAGACATCTCCCTGTTCCTTTTCCAGGGATCCTCTAATACCGAGTTCGGAGCTCAACAAATCGGCGGTCGTTTCAGAATCAGGCTCTATTTTTAATTTTAAATTAACGGGAATAGCATGCGAAATCGAATATTAGAATTTATTGGTGAAATATCTGTGCACAAGACCTGGACCATGTCCGGTCTGATACTGCTCATCACCATTATCTTTGCCATGATGGCTTCGGGCTTACGGATGAGTCCTGGGTTTACCGAAATGCTGCCTGAAAACAATGCCAAAGGCGATGAATTCAATCTGATCCTCGAAGAATTTACGAATGCCTCCAATATCATCCTTGTGGTTCAGGGAGCCCCCACAGACATGAAAGCTTATGCCAGGCACATCACCCCCAGATTACAGGACCTCACAAAATGGGTGGATCGTGTTGATGCAGAGACGCCGATTGAATTTTATCGGAACAATGCCCTAAAGCTTCTGACGCCTTCCCAGCTTGATAATTTCAATGAGCTATTTGATGATCCTAATCTAATCCCGTTTTTGACCCACCTCAATGACAGCTTCGAAAAAGAATATACTGCTGACGAGAGTTCCATCGGGACCAGGAAGAAAGAACAAGATGCCGTCCGATTTCTTGACGGAATTGAAACCTTCACCGAAACCATGCAGCAGTTTTATGACAGTGACTATCAGCCGGAATTAGCAAAAGCAGCCGTGGATGCACTGACCATTGGGGAGACTTATTTCATTTCGTCTGAACGGGATATGATGATCATTACCATTGAGCCGACCTTCAATATGTTTGATGACATCAATCTGCTGACAGAGGCCGTTGACGGCATAGAAAAACTTGTGAAAGATGAGGCACCTGGTTTTAACGTAACGGCCGGACTGACGGGTTCTATCGTACTCAGCCGGGACGAAATGAGAGCTTCCACCGAAGATTCAATGACGATTACCCTCATGGCACTCGTGGGTATTTTCTTTTTATTTGTTTTGTCATTCAGGATGTGGGGGAGTCCCTTTATGGCGATTCTCACGGTCATTTTCGGAGTCATCTGGGCCATGGGTATTGCCAGCCTGCTGGTGGATTCATTAAGCCTTATGACGGTAATGATGGCCGTAATTCTTGTGGGATTGGGAATTGATTTCAGCATTCACATAATTTCGGGATACACCGAAAATCGTTATGCAGGCATGGGAATAGAGGAATCTCTCAAAACCAGTTTGGTCAAAACAGGGCCAGGAATTTTTACGGGTGGACTGACGACGGGTGCTGCCTTTTTGACCATGATGATCTCCTCAAACCGTGGTATGTTTGAGTTCGGATTTGTAGCAGGCTGTGGAATAGTCGTCACGATGTTGGCGACACTGATTATATTACCGGTGATGCTGATGATCCGTGAGAAATTACTGAGCAGACGAGAATCATCCCGCACGGGGAAGGATATTTA
>CAZIYQ010000238.1:0-4145 GCA_964543505.1 uncultured bacterium
TAATTCCGGAAGTTCTTCATTTTCATCAAATAGTGGCTCAGTGCGTACCATTCCCTGACAGTGGATCAAATCTCCCGATCCGCCTGAAAACGCTACATGCACAATAGTATTCTGTCTGCTGAAAAAAATCAAATCACCATCAGAACATTGTCCAAACTCTATTTTCTCAAGATCTGCGAGTTCAAATTGCAGGGCCGAATCTCTGGGAAGTTCAACGCCCCAATATTTAAAAACCGTCTGTACGAAACCTGAACAGTCAAAACCCATGGATGTTTTCCCACCCCACAGATAGGGAGCACCAAGCAGGGATTTGGCCGTCTGAACAAGACCCTCGCGGCTGAATTTACCCCGATCAGGCTGTGGTGTTAGCCAACCAGTCTGCCCGTCTGGAAGAAGTACACAATGCCAGCTATCCCTAGTCTCTGTCTGCGGTAAGATCGTATTAAATACTGCTTCTCCGATAACCTGCGAATCCGTCGAGGACTCTTGGAAGATCCGCGAATTGCATTCACTGACGGTGACTGTCCCACCATCAACAAGGTTTGGACAAGGAGTCAGGTAAAATTTATGCAGCCATCCTTCGTAACCATCCCATTGATGTACTTTGTACCAGTTATCCTTCTTATCTAGTATTTCCACAGACTCCCACATGACGGCTTGAGATATAAGCTCAGAGCTGAAGGTTGGGGCTTTGTATAAATTGGCAAATGCCGGCAATATGATAAAATTCTGTTGAGATGGGCGATTTGAATCCACTAAGTATTAAAATTTAAGTCAGGTTCAGGAAACTACTTTGAGGAATTTCCGCTTCCCCACTTTAATGACATACTCTGTTCCCGGTGAGACAGACTCATGAGGATCGGTAATCTTTTCGCCGTTCACTTTCACTCCACCCTGGCTGATCATACGGCGTGCATCGCCATTGCTGGTGAGTAAACCATTTTTCACAATAATCTCCACAATTTTTTCATCGGCGGTCAGTTTATATTCCGGCATCTCCTCCGGATTTTCTTTTGAGATAAATAATTTATCAAAATTCTGCTCAGCCTTTTTTGCCGCTTCCTCATCGTGATACAAGCTTACCAAATTTCTTGCCAGGCGACGCTTGAGATCACGGGGATTTGATTTTCCCTTCTCCAGATCGTCCTTTATTTCGGCCAGATCAGAGTCGGATATTTCGGTACCCAAGGCAAAATAAGTTGCAATGAGCGTATCAGGAATTGACAATGTTTTCCCGTAAATCTGGTCTGCCGGATCTGTGATGCCAATATAGTTCCCCATGGATTTTGACATCTTTTCCACACCATCCGTACCCACAAGCAGCGGCATTGTTATGATTGCCTGAGGTTTCTGACCATATTCACGCTGCAAATCCCTGCCCACCAGCAAATTGAATTTCTGATCGGTACCGCCAAGCTCTATATCGGATTTCAATGCCACCGAATCATAACCCTGTGCCAGAGGATACATAAATTCGTGAATGGAAATTGGGATTCCTTCCTTGTAACGTTTGGTGAAATCATCCCGCTCAAGCATTCGGGCTACCGTATATTTGGAAGCGAGGGAGATCACATCACTGAAGGTCAGGGCATTGAGCCATTTTGAATTATAAACGACGTTTAATTTGTTTTCATCCAAGATAACAGATGCCTGATCAATATAGGATTGTGCATTATGATGGGCTTCCTCCAGCGTCAGTTGCGGCCTGGTCTTATTCCGGCCTGTAGGGTCGCCGATCATGGCAGTAAAGTCACCCACCACCAGTGTGACCTCATGGCCGAGACGCTGAAAATCCCGCAACTTTCGAAGGACGACTGCATGTCCGATATGCAGATCGGGCCGGCTGGGATCGCAGCCAAGTTTCACCTGAAGAGGTTGGTTATTAATTTCGGCATTTTTAAGTTTTTCCACCAAATCAGCCTCGGGAATGATCTCTTCGGCATTGCGGCTGATACTGATCAGTTGTTCGTCAATTCCAGGGAAATTACTCATATGATCGTTTTTACTTTCTTTAACATTCGTTCCGTATCTCTTTTGATGTCCCGTTTTGCGATATCCTGACGTTTATCCCACCGTTTCTTACCCTTTGCAAGGGCGAATTCCACTTTCACATAACCATTCTTGAAGTACAGTGCTAACGGAACCATCGTCGAGCCCTTCTCCTGCACGGATCGGGCAAGTTTCTTAAGTTCCCTTTTGGTCAGGAGCAATTTCCGATCATGAACCGGTTTATGGGTTGTATAGCCGGCGTGGGAATATTCACCGATATGCATCCCCACAATCCAGAGTTCGTTGGCAATAAAGCGGACATAAGCTTCCTTTACGTTCCCTTTACCCTCACGCAGTGCTTTCACTTCGCTGCCCTGTAGCACAATACCCGCCTCGAATTTATCCAACAGATGATATTCGTGGTGTGCTTTGCGATTGGAAGCGATGTGGTTATTGCCCATAATTTATTCCTTCAAATTCAGGGCTTTATGCCAGGTTCAAAATTTTTGTATTTCTGTTGTTTCATTATGTCTTATACCACCAATCTCTGTGACTCGTTTCCGAAATATATATTGTGCTTTTTAGGTTAACAGACTCCCCCATGAATAAAACCAAACCTGTTAATTATCAAACACCTGCTTTCCTTGTAATTCAAGGCGCGAATTTACCCGGGTTCCTGAACCTGATTCAAGTTTATTTACTTGTTCCGGCTTTCACCTTTCACCTAATTTTGCCTCCCGCAAATTTGATCGATTGCTACATCTGGATCAAAAATTTGAGGGATTTTTCATAAATCAAAATGCCCGGGTGGTGAAATTGGTAGACACGCTAGGTTCAGGGTCTAGTGATCATATTCGGTCGTGCTGGTTCGATTCCAGTCCCGGGCACAAAAGTCCGGCTTTTGCCGGACTTTTGTATTTGTATGATATATGCACAACCCCTGCTAAATTCCGAGGTAAGCTGACACTCACCACGAACCACAAATTCATCAAGACGACTTTCAAGGTGATATCTAATAAAAAGTCCGGCAAAAGCCGGACTTTTGTAGCGGCGCAGGGACTCGAACCCCGGACACTCGGATTATGATTCCGATGCTCTAACCAACTGAGCTACGCCGCCAGGAAAAAAGCGGGCAAATTTATTGCTCCATATTTATGCCGACCAACTGCTAATTGACTTGATTTTCAAGCAAATCATAAACCAGACGGACGGCCACTCCCGTAGCACCAACCTTAGGCAGGTATTCCGGTTTTTTTGCACCCCATGCGGTTCCGGCAATATCCATGTGACACCAGGGCGTATCGCCAACAAACTGTTTGAGAAACATTCCGGCTGAGATAGTCCCGGCCATGCGGCCGTCACCGAGATTCTTTATGTCAGCAATTTTGGATTTGATGTCGCCAAAATAATCTTCCCAAAGCGGCAGTTCCCAGACTCGTTCACCTGAATTTTCACTGGAATGTTTAATTTCGCTAAGTAGTTTTTCATCATTGCCCATGATTCCGCTGACACGGTTACCCAGAGCGACGAGTACAGCGCCGGTAAGGGTAGCAAAATCCATCATCTTGGCCGGTTTATATTTGTCCACAACATAAGCAAGGACATCCGCCAGGACTAGTCTGCCCTCTGCGTCTGTATTAAGAATTTCGATGGTCTTTCCGTTGTAAGCTTTAACAATATCACCGGGACGCTGTGCATTACCACCGGGCATATTTTCGGTAGATCCGATAGCGGCAATGATATTGATTTTGGGCTGCAGCAGAGCTATTGCTTTCATAACACCCAAGACGGCTGCACTGCCACACATATCAAATTTCATTTCATCCATGTTAGCGCCAGGTTTGAGAGATATACCGCCTGAATCAAAGGTCAAACCCTTGCCAACCAAGGCAAAAGGTTTATCATTTTTTTTCCCGCCTTTATATTCCATGAGGATAAGTTTTGCAGGCTGTGCGGATCCCCTGGCCACACCATAGAAAGCCCCAAGACCCAATGATTCGAATTTGCTCTCATCGATGATTGTTGTCTTTATTGCAGGCGATTCTCCGATATTTTTGGCAATCCCGGCCAGATAGGTGGGGGTGGCAATATTTGCAGGATGGTTGGAGACATCACGCGCTAAAAAGACGGCATTTGTTAGCGCTTCAACTTTTTTT
>CAZIYQ010000239.1:0-4125 GCA_964543505.1 uncultured bacterium
AGGAGGTCAGCCTTTGGCTTTTGGAGAGTTCAAATTGTGTTGTGAGGATGGCATTAGCCGTGAGTTTCCCATCTCCGGAGTTAACCACAATATCAACGGTCTGCCCCAGGGATGATGTTATGGGATAGCTCAGACTCTGAAACAGGCTGCCCCACAGGGTAGTCAGGGGTTTTCCCAAATGTGGCGAATCTGAAAATTTTCTTTCTATCCTGATTCCGTAGCGATTGCTAAAATACAGTTCTTTGCGCTGAATTTCTGCTTGCAGAAGAACAGATCGCTGATCCAGGTCGAAGTTGATATCCGGGAGGTTTTCCTGATTACCGAGCCTTTTCCGGTTCAGGTTAAATTTTAATTTAATTTGTCCGTTCCCGGTCAGTTTATGTTTCAAAGTCCACTGCAGCTGGACCCCGGAGTATTTTGAACGCAGTTCCTGCAGGGCCGGTTTAAAGAATAAATAATTCTCACTGAGCGCACCAAACCATTGAAATTCATTCTGCCAGCTACCAGCTATTTGCCGCAGCGTCAGAGAATTAGTGAGGGCTTTGATCTTGGGGGAATCCGGAGCCACCTGCTGAATGCGCCCGATGATTTTTTCATCTGTAGGGAAATACTGCTGGAATCCGATATCTGAGAGAAGATCCCATTTCTTTCCGCCATAAGAAATCACAGCTGTCAGGTCAGGTCCGATCTTATCGATATTGATGCTGTTAAAATCCGTATAACGGTATGGTCCGGGATCACCGGTCTCATTGCCGATATAAAAACTTCCCTTAAGCGAGAGATCGCGGGGAACACGAAGAGTGGAGAGGTGCAGCATTCCATTTTGATTCAGGTTACCGCCGACCAGTTTGGGTGTCGAAGTAATTTCGAGTGAGCCCAGCGCCCCCGGCGTGAGAGGGATCATATTCAGTGAATGAAAACCCAGCAGAGCATTGTCAACCCGCATATCGTCGATCAGTAGCAGCCAGGGGTCCGATTGGGTCATGGGTGAGCCCCAGACACTTGCAGACCAGCTGTAGTCATCAAGCGAATAGGCCTGCCAGCTGTCGAGTATATCAAACAGATCATTCAAGCGCATGATGCCGAAAGTGCCCAGTTCTTCTGCAGTGAGGAGCTGACGGCTCTGACTCTTTTCAACCGAATCTGTTGCAAAACCAACAGCACAACAGATCAGCAGAAATATAATCTGAGGTGGAAGGTGTCTCAATTAAGGATATTTTTTATCCAGGCCGGCGTTTGTAATGTATAACCAAGACCTCCTGAAATAAAAATCAGTTCAATGGGTTTATGGGTATGGATGTACACATAATCAATAGAGAGATTGGCTGTGATTTTTCCTGCAAGCGGCAGAGTCAGCCTTGATCCGGCGCTGTTGATCAGTTCACTCTCCGTACGGAGGGCAGCATTGATATTAGGATCGTCGAAAGTCATCTGAATGTTTCCGAGGCGCATAAAATTATACCAGTAGAGTTTGGGAGCAAGTTTCCATTCATAGCCCCAGCCGAGATAAACGAGACCCGTATTAAAATCCGGTATGCTGCTGTTGCGGCTGTAATAGGGCAGCAGCTGGATGCCAGCCTGAATCCGACCAAAGTAAAAGGGCATCTCTCCGTTCAGTTCAATTCCCTGACCGTTGCGCCAGTAAGCATCAAGACCGCTGTTATTCATAGTAGAAGCGAGATTTATCTGCAGCCGCATTGAGGAAAAAGCATCTGTTTTTTCCGTAACATTAGTCGCTTTCTTGTCATCTTTGCGGATGATCTTCTCCGCCAGCTTGTCCATATCGACAGCATCCGGTTCATCGATGATAAGATCCATTAAACGAACCAGATCCCGGATATCGGTGAAGGCATCCCGATTCAAATCACCCACGATGCCGGGAGCATCTCCGGGATCATATTCATAAGCACCGAGATCAGGCCGCAGACCCTTATAATCCGCGAGTCTGTGTTCAGTAAGAGTTCTGCCGGCAATCGATAATTTTTCGACGCCGCTGTCGATAGCCGGGGAATTGTCCTGCAAGTCATAATCATCGTAATCCGAATCTACAAAACGTGGATTTTCAGCGATGATCCCATCCAGCAATGTGACTTTCGTATTTGAATTACGGGGCAGGGAGCCGGAACCCTGCTCGAGGTCACAGGCCGCGATCAACAGTCCGTTGGGTTCGTCTGTCGTCGAGCCATATATTTCCACCGGAGTATTCCCCCACAAAATTGAATTTACAATTTCAAGATTTGTGTTTTCGAAGGCCAGTCCGCCACCTCGTGTAGCGGCATTTCCACTCATCGTTAAATGATCCAGTCTGCCGGTTGCTCCACTGAAATAGATTCCGCCCCCTTGGGCACCCCATTGTTGAGCCGAATTATTTATAACCGCAACATGCTCTATAATTAGTGTAGAATTTGTCCAGCAGTAAATACCACCACCATGCCAAGAGGATTGATTTCCCTTTATGGTTACCGTTTTCAAATGAAAAACGGAGTTCATACCGCAATAGATACCTCCGCCTCTGGCCTTGGCTCCGCTGACAGTGTTGTAAGCGATCAGGCAGTTTTCAAGACGGGGTTCGGCATAATTGGAAAAGATCCCTCCGCCCAGAGTCGCAGCATTACCGGTGATGCGGACATTGGTCAGGCTGGGGGCAGAGTTTGAACAATAGATTCCACCGCCGGAACTGAACCATCCTGTCGTGTTGTTGTCGGTAATGAACAAATTTTGCAGCAGGGGAGAAGCATTCTGACAGAAAATTCCACCACCGGAGTTACTCAGGCCATTGGTAAGGGTGAAGCCTGTGAGCGTAATCGGCGGCTCTGCTGCTCCTCTAATGGTAACAACCGAGCCGGAGGCGTTTCCATCGATAATGGTTTGCCTGATATGGGTTTCATTCCCGGAGAGGGCATATAGGGAGGTGAGCACCACGCTCTTATCACCCAGTGTCACATTCTCAAGATAATGCCCCGGAGATACCAATATGGTGTCACCCTGAGCGGCAGCCTCAATACCTCCCTGAATGGTAAGATAATCCTGGGGAACCCTTAAGGTGCTACCGTGGAGGAGGCAGAGAAAAATCCCTGCAATGAGCCCAGCGGCTAAATGAGGTAATGTAAATTTAGTTGATGTCATTTTTACCAGCATCGAATTTACCATAAATCCGTTTAGCCCCAAAAGCAGAAGTTGTGCCGAACCCGGGAGGCCGTACTTTTCCCCAATGTGGAATCATGACAGAGGTAGGTAACGGCCATGCTGGTCGAGATAGATGAAGATTGGATGTCTTAAAGAATGTATTTGAATAGGAAAATGACAAAAAGGAGAATCCTGATTCACCATTTTACTGAAAAGATATTGCTTACTCTTTGATGATCTTCACTCGCTATAAATGGCAACCAGAGCTTCCAGTTGTTTTAGAATTGATTCGATATCTTCTTCTCTGTAATTGCGTTCTTCTGCTTCAATAAATTCTTCCCTCATCAGTTCCTGCTGATCAGGGGAAAGTCGTTCATCCGCCATTGGGTAGAGAATATTGTCTTCTTTTTGGATGTGCTGGCTAAGCAGATTCGCATAGGCCCTGCCATTTTGTTGAATGATTGCAGCCGCCTCTGTACTCCCTGCTTCGTAATCAGGGATTGCCGTAACGATATTTTTTACATAACTGCGGCCCTCATCATGTTCCATCAGCATGACCGCCACAGGACCCCCCTGCTGTGGGAAACCGGCCTTGCCCATTTCACGGAAGAGAATATCCTCTTCTTTCAAGTGGTGATGTTTATCGGCAAATTTGATGATAAACCGGGTGACTTGCCTGAAGTGGTCTGCAGGAATCAGGTCACCGGTATCCAATTTATTACACATCGCCTGTAATACCTTGAGGGCGCGTTTAATAATGTTATGTTCCGAGATCAGCTTTTCGGTTGGTTTCAGGGGTTCCATTTTAATTCCTTAATTTTGTGAGTATAAAAGAAGCCTAACATTGTTTCAATTGTATCCGGTTTGAGATCAGCTTACTGTTAAAACCGCATGAATCTAATTTTTCGGTTCGTCATCTTCTTCTCTCTGTGGAGTGGGGGGCTCGGTATTGACAAGATAAACATCCCTGCTGCCGATGAGAAAACCCAGGGGAATGCC
>CAZIYQ010000240.1:0-4118 GCA_964543505.1 uncultured bacterium
CCGAAAAGCTTCCTGAAAAAGAAAAATCTACTGTTCCAACAGTGGCGACAACAAATCATAATAAAGCAGCAAGATTAAAAGAAACTTTAAAAGTTGACGCCGAACGTCTTGATCGGTTAGTTGACACTATCGGTGAACTGGTTATTGCCGAATCAATGGTCGGTCAATCCAGCGAATTAATCGGATTGGCATCTCCGCCCTTAATGAAGCACCTGACACATCTTGATAAAATTACCCGCGAACTTCAGAATATGGGAACTTCATTGCGCATGGTTACGATTCGTTCAATTTTTCAGAAAATGGCGCGTCTTGTCAGAGATCTCTCAAAAAAATCCGGCAAGAAAATCGATTTCAGGATGGTGGGTGAGGAAACCGAGGTCGATAAGACCGTCATTGATAAGGTCGGCGACCCCCTGATCCATATGATTCGAAATGCGGTTGATCACGGTATTGAAACTGATGTGCAGGACCGCATTCATGCAGGCAAATCTCCAGTGGGTGTGATTGAGCTTAGCGCTTTCCATAAAGGCGGAAATATTTATATTGAAGTGAAAGATGACGGCAGGGGGCTCAATCGTAAGGCAATCCTGGCAAAAGCAATCGAGCGCGGGCTTATCAAGGAGGATGAAGAGCTGACGGATAGCGAAACCTGGAGCATGGTTCTTGAACCTGGATTCTCTACCGCTAAAAAAGTAACTGAAATCTCTGGTCGCGGTGTGGGGATGGATGTTGTTAAGCGAAATATCGAATCGTTACGCGGTTTGATTGAAATCCAATCCAAGCCTGGAGAAGGCAGTGTCTTTTCAATTAGACTACCCCTGACAATGGCGATAATTGACGGGATGGTCGTGCGGGTGGGAAGCAACCGATATATAGTCCCGACCTTATCCGTTAAGGAATCCCTGCAGCCTGAACGAAAGGCCATTACGACAGTTCTGCAGAAAGGGGAAATGCTGATCCTGCATGACAAACTTATCCCATTGGTACGCCTTGACCGTCGTTTTAACATATCTGGAGGCAAACAAGATCCCACTGATGCACTGATCGTGGTGATCGAAGCTGATGGACAGGAAGCTGGTCTACTGGTAGATGAATTATTGGGTCAGCAGCAAATTGTGATCAAATCGTTGGGGAAATCAATGCATGATATTCCCGGCCTTTCCGGCTGTACCATCATGCCAGACGGTCGTGTTGGCCTGATTCTCGATACATCCGGATTGATAAAGATGGCCAAGTCGGCGTAAAATAAGATTGCTAAGATTTTATGCATCAATGGTCATGGGAAAATATCTCTTCTCTTATCATCGAGACAACTTCGATGATAGAAATATAAGTATTTGATTTAATACAACAAAAGACAATAGGAGCTAATCATGTCAACCACTTTAGAAGAAAAGCCAAATTCAAATAAAGATCTGAATAATTTGTTGCCTGCCGAGGGTAAGGAAGGCAAATATCTGACTTTTTGCCTTGCAGATGAGGAGTATGGATTAGAGATTCTGAAAGTCAGGGAAATTATAGGATTGATGGATATCACTGCCGTACCCAGTACACCCGATTTTGTCCGTGGAGTAATCAATCTACGGGGTAAGGTTATACCGGTTGTGGAACTGCGCTCAAAATTTAATCTTGAGAAAACTGAAGATACTGAGCAAACCTGTATCATTGTAGTGGATGTTGCCTCCGATGATGCCATTATTCAGATTGGTGTTTTAGTGGACAGCGTGTCAGAGGTTCTTGATATCACACATGAAGATATCGAAGAGACACCCTCATTCGGGACTGATGTAAATACAGACTTCATTCGTGGGATGGCAAAGGCCAAGGGTACGGTTAAGATTCTTCTGAATATTGAGAAAGTTTTGACTGCCGGAGAACTGACTCAACTTTCTGCAACCAAAGCCCAGGCCTGATGGCTCTGAATATAGACAGCAGGAAATAAATTAATAACATGACTAATACCGCAACAGTAATAGGAATCGAATAATAATATGGCTTTCACATTCTTTTTCCGAGATCGCCAAACCTTGGATATGATCACAGAAAACTTGGTTCCTGCAATCAGGGGTTTAAAAAAAGCCTACCTTTGGGATGCCGGCTGTGCCATGGGACCGGAGCCATATTCGCTCGCCATCGTCCTGGCTGAAAACATGGGGAAATATGCATTTAGAAATCTTCATATTGATGCCACAGATATCGATCCTACCCAGCAATTTGGCAAGACCATTACAGCGGGGGTTTATCCCAATGATCAGGTAAAACGAATTCCCAAGCCAATTCTTGATAAATATTTTCATCAAATCCCAGGCAACAGCCATTTCAAAATTGATGAAATGATCAGGAGTAGCATTGTTTTTCAAAAACATGATTTATGTTCTTTGGCATCGCTGCGAGAAAATTATCATCTGGTTGTCTGTAAGAACGTGCTGCTGCATCTGCAATATTCAGAACGGGTAGCAGTTATCAAAATGTTTCACAAAGCACTGGTGCCAGGCGGTTTTTTAGCCATGGAACAAACTCAAAAAATACCCCCGGAATTAGAACGATATTTTACTCAGGTCACCCCCGTCGTTCAACTCTATAAAAAGGTAGAACTGTGATCATTGAATATCAGGGACATGAGCGGCTATTATTATCAGGCAAGTGGATGAGTCGTAGCTGATATGAAAATATTAAATCTTCAGAGCAATAACAAAATTTATACCTCTAATGTCTATCTCATTACCGGCTCTAATAATGCAATTGGGGACGTGAATACACTGGTAGATGTGGGACGGGATTCTGGGATCATACCACTCATAGACAGGGCTTCAACGGGTGTAGGAAAGAAACGAATTGCTCAAGTGATCCTTACCCATTCGCATTTTGACCACGCGAGCCTGCTGCCGCAAATTCAAGAACATTACACACCCAGAACTTTTGCCTATTCAGCTTTTTTACCAAATGTTAACAAAATATTGAAAGATGGGGATCAGATGAAAATGGGCGACCGACTGTTTGAAGTAATTTATACACCCGGCCATAGTAAGGATTCTATCTGTTTGTATTGTGCGGAAGAGGAGATTCTATTTTCCGGGGATACCCAGGTCATCAACATTTCTGCCCAGGGAAGCTTTGAACCTGATTATCTGGAGGCCTTAGAAAAAATAGCTAGCCGATCCATCACGAGAATTTATCCGGGTCACGGAGATCCACTGCTGTCGCACTGCAACCGTCTTATCCGTGAGTCACTGCAAAGGATCAAACAAAATATCCGGCATAACACACTAACAAGCTCTAAGGTCAGTGCATGAAAGTCGTATTCCATAAAGAATTTTATCAATCGGATTATGCTTCCGATGCCGCATCTAGGGCTGGGAGAATCGAGAGTATAATGGATGCCCTCATCCGCGAAGGGCATTATGAGGTTAGCGAACCCTCTGCAGCCAAACAGAGTGATCTGCAGCTCGCTCATTCCAAGACACATATCACAAGTGTAAGACGGGACAAGAAATTGTTTCGTATGGCATCTCTGGCTGTTGGTGGCGCAATTCTGGCATCTGAATTCGCTATGATGGGCGAACCAGCGTTTGCCTGTATCAGACCACCGGGGCACCACGCCTCCAGATCCTCCAGTTGGGGCTACTGTACTTTTAATAATCTTGGAATTGCTCTACTGAAATTAAGCACAAAAAAACTCATTAAAAGTGCCTTCGTACTGGATTTTGATGCCCACACCGGTGATGGGAACAAGGATGTACTATCGCATGATCAGAATATTAAAATAATAAATCCTATGGCTGATGACAACAAACAGTATGTCAAACTGATCGAAACAGCCTGCCAGGAAATTGAAACAACAGATGTGGTCGCTGTCTCAGCCGGATTTGATACTTATGAAAAAGATGTCGGGAAAAAATTAAAAACTTTCGACTTCTACTTAATTGGCAGGTTGATAAAACAGTTAACCAAACGCTTGGGCCATCAAAGGCGCTTTGCAGTGCTCGAAGGTGGCTACTATCTACCTGACCTTGGAAAAAATACTTTGGCTTTTTGCCAGGGATTCTGTTGAAAGATTCTATCTATGTTACGTGAACTAAAAATAACAGGCATCCAAAACGATCCGAATATATCAGATT
>CAZIYQ010000241.1:0-4114 GCA_964543505.1 uncultured bacterium
TAAAAGATGTTTACTTGAGATATATTCACAAAGCAGCACCCGAAAAGACAATCCTGGCAGTTAACCGCTTAACGGTTCTCGTATTGGGAATCATTGCTTATGCAATTTCCAGGGGTTTTGCCAGTAGTGCAGGATTTTTTGAACGTGCTCTCTATGCCTATACCATTTACGGCGCCGGGATCACGCCCGCGTTGATGGCCACTCTGTTCTGGAAGGGGGCAACCCGCTATGGGATTGTCGCTTCAATGGTCAGTGGTGTCGTTATGACATTGGTCTGGAAAGAATGGATTCTACAGCACTGGTTATTACCGGATTTTATATTGGGCCTGGATGAAGTCTTACCAGCCGCCCTGGTTTCAACACTGGTGCTGATAGTCGTGAGTCTGCTGACCCGTTCAGTTCTTTCTAACCGTAATTGATCTATTTGGCAGCCCCCTCAAATATCAATATTATCAAAACAAAGCTGATATATTATGTTAAAATTCAGTCCAAGTATAATTGAATGATGAATAAAACTTTTCGATAATTTGGTAAACGCAATTAGGCCACATATCCGGAGCAAAATTTTCTCTCAAGTTATATAATTACTCTTGGTATATAACGGGCAGTTTCATTATATTTTGCTGGTTGTAATTCTCATATTCCCACATCTATTTATGAACAGGAGAATTGAAATTTTGAAAATGTAACACCACATTCCTGCCACAATGACCAACATTCAGAGCTTCAACAGAATCCTTGGTGACAAATAATATTCATCAAACAAAGGAGAAAATTATATCATGAAGATCTACAGAATCATCATCTTAACGGCCCTATTTTCACTAGGTTTATCCAGTACAAACCCCAATATTTTCGGTCATCAGATCTCACAGGAGCAAGCCCGTTATTTTATCGGCTCTGCAGCTATTGATGGAGCAGAGCTCTCTCAACAAGACTGGATAGGCGTTTTTTTTCAGGGCAAATGCGTCGGTTCAGCCCAATGGATGGGTACCTATGCCGATCTCATCGTCATGGGCGATGATGGAACTGAAGTCACGTCCGGTTATGCTGTGGCGGGGGAATTGTTAGAATACAAATTTTACAAATCCAACGATCATCACCTCTATCCTGCAACTTCACCCGATGACATTTATTTTACTCCAGGCGAAATAATACCAATCCAAGCACTCACATCCCGCGAACAGGATCGTCAGTGGTATGTCCAGGGATACAAATTTATGGATGCGAACTGTAATGCTTATTGGGATGGGGCGCAGGAACCGGGCATGAATGATGTACAAATTAATTTATATTATCCTGCCGTTGAGGATCCTGCAAATCTTACTACTACCGTTACCCTACCTGATCAATGGGGAACATCTGGGTATTACGAATTCATGAATATCCCCGACACACCCGTTCTGATAACGGAAAATGTACCTTACGGATGGTACCAATCTTTACCGGGACCGTATTTTAATAACGCCTGGCTCGTAAACGAATCACAATCAGGATATGACTTTGACTTTGGTAATTGCGATGGTCCACCGCCGACCACCCCCATTCAGGGTGTAAAATGGAATGACATCGATGGAGACGGTACGCGGGGTCCCAATGAACCGGGCATTCCTGGTGTTGAAATTATGTTAACCGATCCGGTTAGCGGGACTGTTGTTGGGGCTACAACTACAGATGACTTGGGAGAATATGAATTTGGTACTGTGCCCCGGGATCCAGGGGAATGCACGGCCTCTTTCGGCAATTATGGCCCCTATACTCCAGATGACTTGTGCTATATTGCGGTCATCACCTTTGATCCCTATTG
Organism: uncultured bacterium; assembly: GCA_964543505.1. Lineage (GTDB taxonomy): Bacteria > Fidelibacterota > Marinisomatia > SCGC-AAA003-L08 > JACNLC01 > JAADGM01. Next base: position 1,808 of record CAZIYQ010000241.1, read on the forward strand.
TTGCGATACGGAATGGGATCCGCTATGCGAAGAGGAATACAACGGCTGTCCGATGCAAGCTCCCCTGAACAGAGATTTTCCCCAGGAACTCGTAGCGGCACGGATTACCCGCAATCACGAGATGGGCTACCAACCGGACATTGGAGGAGACCGTGCCTTTACACAACTTTTAATTTCTGAAAACCCACCGGCAGGGATGGTACAGACCTATCCCGGTTCTCCGGGCTATCATACCTGGAATGAGAGTGACGGTCCGGGTGTCTTTGATTTCGGCAATCGTGAATCCGCACCAGGTGCCTGCTGTTATACCGATGGGAGCTGTATTGAAGGCCTTGAAATAATTTGCATTGAAACCGGCGGTACCTACAATGGCGATAATACTTTTTGCCAGGATATAACCTGTCTCGCCCAGGGAGCCTGCTGCCTGCCAGATGGAAGCTGTACGACCACAAGCAGAACGGGCTGCCTTGAAATGGGCGGCTCCTACCAGGGTGACCAGTCAGATTGCCAGACCGCAAGCTGCACTGCCACTGGAGCCTGCTGCTTCGTTTCCGGCGGTTGTCAGGAGATGGATTCATTCAGTTGTACTGAAAGCGGGGGTACTTATCAGGGAGATGGCTCCCTTTGCTCCCAGATCAATTGCAATCCCATTGGAGCCTGTTGTTTTGGTGAATATTGTGTTGACGGGCTTGATCAATATGCCTGTGAGATCGAAGGTGGTACATTTTATGATGGACAAACCTGCAATGATCAGCCCTGCCAGCCCCGCGATTACACAACGCTCTGTACGGCAGCTCCGGGTACCGGTATCGATTTTGCCCCTAGCCCAATACCGGCTGATTTCTTTGAACCGGGGTCGGATCCATTTACCGGATTCGTGCCCTTACAGGGTGTTCCACTTAATCCGGCAACTTACGGGAATGCTGACACAAGAATTGCCAGGGTGGACATCCCCGTGCCACTTCCTGGGTCGGTCTCAATTCCTATTGAAATAGTTGAGTTATCCCTAAAAAGTGTCGAACCTATTACTGTCACTACCCCTGGAGGAGCATCGGAGCCATGGGATATGACAGTCACATTATCCGGTCCGCCTCCAAATTCGCAGGGAGCGGCAATGGTTACCCAAAATGATGCCAACGGCGGTACCTTCGATGCCGGTTTTATGCTATTTCCTAAATTTACTTTTACAAATCCTGTCACTGGTGACGTCCTTACCATTGACATGGGTGCGATGGGATTACCCCTTGAGTTTCAGGCAGTCAATTCTCCGTGGACAACCAACTGTGCCCCGGATGGTGTCTGGCTGCCATTGCCGGGGACAGATCCCTTCTATTTTGATCCCACTGCACCGGCGGTTTTTACAGGTCCGGGACAGACCGTGCATATTTGTGAACCGCCCCGATTGGTCGGTGCCTGTTGCTTGGGTATGGAATGCATCGAGATAGATGAACAGAATTGTCTCGCCCTCGGCGGTACTTTCCAGGGGGTTAACAGCTATTGTGTGGACGTGGTCTGCAGTATCGAGCCCGTCTGCGGTGACGGTATTCTGACACCCCCGGAAGAGTGTGAAACAGATGCCGATTGTGCAAACGGTTTGGCTTGCTTTAGCTGTGTTTGTGAGACGCCCACAGTCGAGCATGATATTTTTGGAAACACGATTGCCCATCTGGATATTGCTACGCCTTTTGGAATCTTTCCCGTGGTATCAGTGGGACCCATGCAAGTAGATGTACAATTTCTGGGAGCGGAAGGTCACACAGATGACAGTGACAATAATGGATTGGATGATGTTCCGACTGAGATTGTATCACTTGAACTGGCTGGGTTCATCGATGGAGTCGGTCCGGTCAATCTTCACCTAAATCCTGATATTCCTTCTTTCGGTCAGATTGAGGAACAGGCCAATCCCACACCGGGAAATCTGGATATTCCTCCCTTTGCGGCGGCAGGTAATGCGGATAGCTTTTTTGATGTATATGTGGAAGTTGAACTCCCAAATCAGGGGCTTATTTTACATTCGGAAACTCCCAAACACATGAGTACTATCATTGGTCACAAGCCCCCAGGACCTTCTGCAGTTTACATCAACCTGCAGGATGACATTCCTTTATTATATCCCGATGGAAGTCCGAGCCTATTTTCTTTAACTGCAGCGAGGCATCGTCCCAACCCGACAGTTGAGGTCGATACTTTTGATTTCTCAGTAGGACAATTTATGCTGATCCATCCCGATGGAACCTTCGAGTTTATATCAGCTGATGGGCCGGCGCTTGTGAATGTATATTTTGAAGGTCCGAATGAGGGTGA
>CAZIYQ010000242.1:0-4078 GCA_964543505.1 uncultured bacterium
TGCACCGTATGCGTTTTGATCTCTTTTTTCCGGCGGATGGAATCCAGCGATGAATAGATGGTGGAGAATAATTCAAGTGAGGGCACAAGGATCTCATTCAGATCAATTTTCTCAGCCTGAGTGAAAAACGCTTTGGCCGTTTCCTTGCCCTCAATTTCACTTTTTTTCAATTCCCAGATAGATTGATCCTGCGCATCTTCAGACATCAGCAGCATGGAATCGGACTGTGCTATCACCTGTTCAAAAAGTGTAGAATCGATGGACGAAAGATAGTTGTCAATGAGGGCAGAGGTGGCGAGAGATTCGGAGATGATCTTGAGCACTGCAGGAGATACATCATCCAGACCTGGGGTTTTAGCCGCAAACAGCCGCAGGAGTTTGGAAAGAAGTTTCGTCGGTGCAACTTTCCAGAGCGGGGGAGATGGCTTTACAGGTTCGGTTTTTGGCGGTGAGAGGATTGCAGCGATACGTTCTTCCGTCAGCGATGAATCAGTTAAAGTCTGCCGCATTTGCCGCAAAAATGATACAGGATCAGCTTCAAGCTTGTTGGCAAATCGTTCAGTGGTTGTTACCAGCTGTTTGGGATTCTCAAATATTGTTTTAACGAGCGTCAGGCGTTGCGGGTCATCCGTGACTGCATCCCAAGGTAACCAAATATCATGGGGACTCATATTCATCTCTGTGAGAGAAGAATCCATCAGCCAGAAGGCATGATCGAAAGTGTTAGCATGAGAGACTGTTGTCAGAAGCTGAACAAAAAGGACGATAAGAACAGTTCTGTGGGTTATGTCAAAACAGATTATTTTCCGGAATATTGCCTTCAAGTTAAGCGATTGAAGTAATGGAAACGGGTGTGGATCAGTCAATCTCCATTCCTAAAAAGGCTTTGACCTTTTTCTCGATTTCGCTTTTGACCTCTTTGTTTTCTTTCAGGTATCTTTTGGCGTTTTCACGCCCCTGGCCAATTTTGACTTGGCCATAGGAGAACCAAGATCCCGTTTTTTCCACCACATCAGCTGTCAGTGCCAAGTCAATCAAGTCGCCCTCATAAGAAATACCTGTGCCGTACATAATATCGAATTCTGTGGATTTGAAAGGCGGAGCCATTTTATTTTTGACGACCTTTACCCGGGTTCTGCTGCCGACCACAGTATCTCCCTCTTTGATCTGACTGATTCTGCGGATGTCCAGGCGCAGGGAAGAGTAGAATTTCAGGGCGTTACCACCGGGGGTGGTTTCAGGATTCCCAAACATGACGCCAATTTTCATGCGCAGTTGATTGATGAAGATGACAGAGGTGTTGGATTTGGATACCGTACCGGTGAGTTTTCTTAAAGCCTGAGACATGAGTCTTGCTTGAAGTCCCACATGTTTATCGCCCATTTCTCCATCCAATTCGGCTTTGGGAACCAGTGCCGCAACAGAGTCCACCACAATTACATCGAGAGCACCACTGCGCACGAGAGTCTCACAGATCTCGAGAGCTTGTTCGCCCGTGTCCGGCTGTGAGATGAGCAGATTTTCAGTATCAACACCGAGGTTTTTGGCATATCCCGGGTCTAGTGCATGTTCGGCATCGATGAAGGCAGCATAGCCACCGGATTTTTGAGCTTCGGCTACGATATGCAGGGTCAGTGTCGTTTTACCTGATGATTCAGGCCCATAAATTTCGATGACCCTTCCGCGTGGAACACCGCCGATCCCAATGGCAGCGTTGAGAGAAATTGATCCTGTAGAGATAGACTCCGCTTTCACCACAACGCGATCCCCCATGCGCATAATGGAGCCTTTCCCGAATTGGCGTTCGATCTGTGTTATTGCAAGTTCAACTGAAGTTTTTTTCGGATTTTTATCGGCCATGTCAACCCTTTCATATGTTCGTTTTTAAAGAAAAATTTTCAATAACGGTGTACTTTGGCCCCTCCTGAGTGAGGATGCTTTCGTATAAGATGAATTCATTAACTCGAAATTTAATGGGTTGGTAAACCGTGTTTAAAAAGTGAGTAAAATCCAGGAGTTTTGGCTTTACACCGCTCCGTAAGCGACCAATCGTAATGTGCGGAGTAAATCGCTCTTCGGGCTTTTGCGGATAGAAATCTTCTAATGCAGTTTTGATGGAATTCTGAAGGGTTACCAGTTGCTCTGCCCCTTTCTGAATACCCAGCCAGAAGATCCTGGCATGCCGTTCATCGGGGAATATTCCGGTCTCCTCAATGACAGCTTGGAAGTTCGGAACTGAATGAATATTTGCAAGTTTTTGGCTGATTTCAGGGATAGCCTCTTCAGTGATATTACCAAGAAACAAAAGTGTCAGGTGGAGATGATAGCCTGATAGCCAGCGAATTTCGGCCAGTGGTGTTTTAACCACGGAAGTGATCATCGGCATCAACCTGCCCACTTTACTGGGGATATTGATGGCGACAAAGGTTCTTTTAGAATTATGTTCTGACATGTTTCACCATTTTTGGGTCGATCGGGTTTTAATGAGTGTGCGACGCAGGAGGTCAATTGCTGCCACAGCGGTCATTTCACGATGCAATTTACGTTGAGGGAATAAATGAAATCGTTTGAAGATGGTTTCTGCCTCTGAGGCCAGGGCAATGTACACCAGCCCAACCGGTTTTTCTGCAGAACCTCCGCCCGGTCCTGAAATTCCAGTCACACTGATGGCAAAATCTGTCCCTGTTTTGAATCTGCAGCCTTCTGCCATGGCTTTGGCAACGGGTTCGCTCACCGCTCCGCAGCTGGTGAGCATAGCTTCGGGAACTCCAAGCAGGTCATGTTTCAACGCATTGCTGTAGCTGATGATGCTCCCTGCAAAATAATCTGAACTGCCCGGTGTATCCGTTAGTATTTTTGAGATCAGACCTCCGGTACAGGATTCTGCAACGGAGAGCGTTTTACCCATTTTGATCAGTAATTGCCCCACAACTTTTTCAAGTGGTTCTCCATCACTGCCATAATAGTTAGTGCCCATACGTTGAATGATCAGATGGACCAGTTTATCTTTGTCGGCGTCTGATCCAATTGGTTTCTGTTTTATTCTGAGATTAACACCTGTATGATGAGGTAAAAAGGCAAAGCCAAAGCGATCCGAAAAAGTATCGAGAATATCCCGAATATCCTCTGCCAATTGGCTTTCTGAAATGCCGGTCGTCTGCAGGGTGATGATCCGATCGAAAGTTTTAGCGGGCAAATAATCCGGAATAATGGTCTCCTGAACCATCGATTTCATCTCCGAAGGGACACCAGGAAGAACGAAAATTGAGCTGTCGCCATTCCTGAAGTGCATGCCGAGGGCTGTCCCAATGCGGTTTGGTATAGGGTCACAGTTGGTCAGCATTGTTGCCTGAGAGCGATTGATATCTGGTATTTTTATCTTCCGTTTTGCGAACCTTGCTGTGAGCTGTGTGTAATAATCCTCGTCAAAATATTCATCCGTCTTAAAAAGGTGTTTAAAGGCAGATTTCGTAATATCATCGCGTGTGGGACCCAGTCCGCCTGTGACAAAAATATATTGATAGCCCTGTGCTAAAGCATCTTTTACTGTTGAAATGATGACCTCAAGCTCATCGGGGATAGCGATGCGTCTTTCCACCGAAATGCCAAACGGCAGCAATTTCTGACCGATCCAGGCAGAATTCGTATCAATAGTAAACCCCTGCAGGAGTTCGTCACCAATGGTTATGATTTGAGCGGACATACGAGGATGGCGTAAGCTAAAACTAATATCCAGGATACAAAACCAGCCAGAAGATCATCTATCATGATCCCAAACCCGCCTTCAAATTCCTGTACTTTGTCAATCAGCCCCGGTTTCTTAATATCAAAAAAGCGGAAGATCATGAATCCAATCAGAAAGGCCAGGAACTCGCGGGGAACGAAGAGAAGCGTCAGCCACATCCCAGCTACTTCGTCGATAACAATTCTTGGTGGATCCTTTTCGTAAGTTCGACGGCTTTCCTTTCCTGAAAAATAGATTCCCGCTATGATAGCAACCAGGATAAGGCCTATTTGGAGTGAATGATAATAGACCGGGATGAACCACCAGATGATGGCAGCTACCAGACTTGCCCAG
>CAZIYQ010000243.1:0-4046 GCA_964543505.1 uncultured bacterium
AATTGATAATTATAGAGTGCCTGAATTCCTCTTTCAACCTGTGGCTGTGCCGCTGAATCAAGAGAGTTCTGTGCTTCCGCTACGAAAAAAAAGACCAGTATCAAGCTGGCCGCTATACGCGCGGTGGGCCTCATTTTTTTTCTTTACTCTTAGCCTGATTAGATTTGTACAATTGCCCTAACATAAAATCTGTAACGGTTTCAATTGACTCATTTCTCTCTTTAGATCGAAGTCGGTTCAATTCTGTAAAATGATGCTCTTTTTCTTGTTGCCATTCTCTGGCAAAATCCCCCGATTTGATTTCCTTTAAAATGTTCTGCATTCCCAGCTTGACAGAAGGTCCTATCAGTCTTTTACCCCTGGTGTAACCTCCGTATTCTGCAGTATCACTAATTGCATTATTGAGAAAAGCGAAGCCTTTGTCATGAAACAGATCCACTATCATTTTCAATTCATAATAACAAACAAACCAGGCAACAACTGGCTGGAAACCATCGTTTACAAGCGTCTCGAAAGCCGCACGCACGAGTTGGGGAACGCCACCTGTCAACACGACTTGTTCACCAAAAAGGTCTGATTCAACTTCTTCCTGAAAAGAGGAAAGGAAAGCTCCCACTCGGGTCCCTCCAATGGCTTTTGAGTAGGCTAATGCAAGTTCCATTGCAGATTGGCTGATATCCTGATGGACTGCAATCAGATTTGGAACTCCTGAACCTTTTAGAAAGCAATCTCTCACAAGTTTTCCGGCACCACTTGGTGCCACCATGATGATATCAATGAACGGTGGAGGTTTGATGTAGCCATAGTGAATGTTATAGCCATGCGCGAATAAGATGGCACTCCCCTTTTTCAGAGCCGGCTTGATTTGTGAATTAAAAACTTCAGCCATAATCTGATCAGGCAGCAGCAACACCAGGACGTCAGCCCAGCCGGAGACTTCATTTATCGTCCCAATCGCAAAACCATCATCGATAGCCTGTCCCCAGGATTTACACGTTTCCCGGGCTCCAATCCTGACTTCGCATCCGGAATCCCGCAGATTTAAAGCTTGAGGTCTGCCTTGATTTCCAAAGCCTATCACTCCAATTTTTTTTGATTGGATCACAGAAATGTCAGCGTCCGTATCAAAATATAACTTTGGAGGTTTATAGTTCACCTTTTAGCCTCATGCATAAAATATTTAACCCACTTTATCGGATTGACTGAAATTAAGGTCAATGGATTAAAAATTGAGATGGGACCCGGTAGGATCAGCGTCGAAAAGTATTTTCTGTGAGATAGAAAATAAAAAAGTTTTACTTTTAGACCCAAACCCATTACGGTCTGGAGAGCAAAAACCTGCAAACCTTTGGTGTTTTGAGCAATTTGAAGCGTGGTTATTCCAACTCCCAAAGTGAATTTTTCTGAAAAAAACCAGGTTGAAGCAGCCATCGTAATTCTCCCAATCCGGGTTTAAGATCGTGCCAGGATTTTATTCTAAACTCAACCCTGGCCATACTGGCAGTAGGAAAACGAAGATTACCCCCATCTATGAGAAAAGAAACCAGTCCGGACCAAGTGGGTTCGTGCCCAACCAGCATTACGATTTTATATTTATCATCGAGCTGATGAATCATCTTCAGGATCGCTTGCACATTACCATTGTAGATTAATCCCTGAACTTCGGTAGGACATTCCCAGTTTCCTGATTCAATGGAGATATCAAGTGTTTGACGAGCCCTAGTCGCTGAAGATGTTATTGCCAAATCCGGGAGTTTCCCCGACATTGCCAGAACTTTCCCCATGATTTTTGCACTACGGATTCCTCTATTCGCAAGCGGTCTGTCGTGGTCATCCGGATACTCCAGACTCCAGTCGGATTTTGCATGCCGGTAAAAAATAATATTCTTTTTCATGAATCTCCCATTTATAGTTTTCTTTCAGCAATAACTAATCAAAATCTTGTGTAAATATAAATTAACCACAGCTAAATTTGAGAGCGTTAATATTATCGAATTTAAATTAAAGGAGATATTTTATGGAGAGCGAAAATTACTATTTGGAACAGAAAGTAGTGGAACTGGAAAATGAAATTAGTCAATTAAAAAACCGCATACCAGATTCAAAATTATTCAGTCACAAATTTTTAAACAGAGCTTTTGCCGTATTAGGTCATAATATGATTGCAGGTTTGCTGATCAGCATTCCGCTATACATTCTGCTGTTTGTCATCGCCGGATTGTTTTTAGGGAACACTCAATTCTTTGACTATGGATATTAAGGCTAATTAATAGAGTAGTTTCCCTTTGGAATCCCAGCGTATGGTCTTGGAAATTTTCTTATCCATTTGGTATTGAACTTCTGAACTTAATTGGCCATTGGGATGATATTTTCGTTCATATCCATTCTTCCTGCCTCTAAAGTACTCCGTGACCTGCAGGATTTGCCCATTTGGATAATATAGTATCCATTTCCCGTGGATATCACCATTGCTGTATTCCACCGTTGAAATCAAATTCCCATTTTCATCCCAATGCTTTGCAACGCCATCCAGTTTTCCTTTGCGATAAGAGGCCTCATATTCTAACTGGCCATTGGAATATTCATGACGCTCTATTGTGTATTTTGGTAATTTAGTCCTAAACTCGTTATTCCGATCCAAAGCTTTAGGATATTCCTCCGGGGCTGCTTTTTTACTTGGATTAGTATGCGCACAGTAAGAAAATAACAACACCATGAAGCCGACAATATAATTGATTTTTTTTGTGTTCATCATACATAATTTACAACGATTAAACCTCGGGTGACCAAGTGACAATAGCACAAAACTTATCAATCAAAGAATCAAATGGATTAACCTTTGCCGCAGGTAATATCTTCAGTTGCCCGCAACTGAACCTACTTGATCACTCGATCACAATTAAATCTTCAGCGGCAGATGCATTTGATGTTGATTAACGAATGGGAATAATCCTAAATTAATCCAGCCTGAAGTCATAATTGATTGAAAAGATGCCTGTAAAATATCACCAGTATAAACGAGTCTTATTAACCACTGATTTTTCAGAATTATCAGCGCGAGCTATCCCCCATGCTATTTCTATTGTAAAAAAATATCGGTCAAATCTTTACGTATTACATGTGTTGGAACCCATCCTTTCTCCTGCTGAATATTCCTGGGCGGGCATACAGATCGATGATATTGAATCCAATAGGGAACAATACGCTGAAAAAAAATTAATGGAATGGTGTGAGACCCAACTCCCGGAAGATATCAATACCAGGCTCCTCATCCGCAAAGGGTCCGCGATTTTCGAGATCCTATCAACCATAACTGAACATGAGATCGATTTGGTAGTCGCTGCTACGCACGGGCACAGTGGTTTGTCACAGGTTTTTTTTGGAAGCACAACTGAAAAAATCCTTAAAAGATCACCCGTCCCGGTAATGGCAGTCCGCTAGTGTTTTGGTATGATTTGTAAAAAAAGTATCTCAATTTAGATTATTGTTTGTATCCCTGCTCAATACTTTTATAAATTTAGCATGTCATTTGAATAAAGCTTTTTGAAATTTGTTGGTAGTTGTCCGGATAACTTCAGATTGAAGACTTCTCTTGGTCTTCATTTCTTTTCCCTTTCCTTCATTGTGGTGATGAACAAAAAAAACAAGCCTTGCAAAAGGTTTAGACACTATTAACAATGCTTTATTTTACGACCTTGGCAGTGGTGCCACATATGAATGTATTTGAAAAGCCCCTTTTTAGGGGCTTTTCAAATTTCTAATATCCACTAAGTTCCACCTGACCCTATTATTTACGATCCTAATGCAGTATTCTGGCTTGACTTTTAATCTACTAATGGCTCCATTCCATGGCTAAATTTGCTCATTTCCCATACCAAAATATTCTCAATAAAATAACAACATTATTTTTTTCCGTAATATCGGAACCAGCTTAAATTTAACATATTGAATTCTGATCAAGTTATTATGATATGATAATCTGAATAAACGCAATTTGGTCTAAACTGAAGATTGGTATTTCTTAATATGAATAATAATGAAAAGAA
>CAZIYQ010000244.1:0-4043 GCA_964543505.1 uncultured bacterium
CACAGCGTTGCATAAGGACATGGTGTGTTCCGGAATCTACAACCCCCCCATCCTCCATCACATAAATGCAGTCACAGTGCATCACTGTTGAAAGCCGATGTGCAACAACGATTACGGCCATCTCTCGTCCCAACAATTTTATCTCATTCGTCAGAGCCCTTTCTGTCACATTATCGAGAGCACTCGTTGCCTCATCAAACACAAGCAAGTCAGGCTGATGATAAATTGCGCGTGCAATTCCAATGCGCTGAGCCTGTCCTCCAGAAAGGCGAACGCCATTCTCACCGACAAGCGTATCAACACCATTTGATAGTGAATCCAAAACAGGCATCAAATTCGCTGCATTGATTGCTTTTTTCAATAGATCAACATCATAGCCATCTTCAAACGTGATATTAAATGCAACGGATGCATCCAACAATGTTATTTTCTGAGGAACATAACCGGTCATTCTCTGAATAGATAAACTTTTGAAAGGATTAAATAACTGTCCATCACAGGAAAAAGTTCCCGAAGCAGCAGGCTGAAGACCCGTTATCAAATCCAGTAATGTGGATTTTCCAGCCCCGGATGCTCCGACAATACCTATCGACTGTTCCTTGGGGATAGTCATATTAATATCTTGCAAAATTATTTTATCACCATAATTAAAGCTTATATTTTTCAGTTCAATCTGATGTGTAAAATTCAAATGATCCTCTTTCCGATGCATTTGACCTTGCTCTAACTGATCCGCCAGTTTTTTTAAATCCCTCACAAACGGCTTGGAAAAACGATACCCATTCACTGATCCTATCAACTTGGTAAACGCAGGAATTAAGCGCAAAGAAGCGACAGCCAAAACACCCAGGACTGGAGCCATCTCATCGAGTTGATTGCTATTCATGCTAAAAAGAAACATCACCGCACCAACGAATGCAAGTAGCATAATCAATTCAATGAAAGTTCGAGGTAACGAACTTTGAAAACTATAACGCCAATTGATTTCAGCGCACTTGTCTGCCACAAGGCTATTTCTTTTGGAAAACAGTCCTCCAAGCCCCATGACATTGATATCCCTCATACCCGAAGCCATAAAATAAAGTAGTTGATGTTTTTTATTTTCAATCTCAGCCTGCTGAGCACCCATTTTCGTGATATTTTTCACAATCCCAATATAGACTCCTCCCCCAATCACACACATGGCAGCAATAGAAGATAACGCGAACCAAGGATAGAGCACTGCCAACCCAAGCATGAAAAGCAGCAACAATAAAAAATCATTCACAAATTGCATCGCAGATTGAAAAAATAACGATGCATGCACCGTATTAGAATAAGCTTTTCCTGCTACTTGAGATACGGGCAAATCATGGAATATGGAATACTTCGCATTTAAAGCAAGGTTCATTACGCTACTTGTCAGATGGTTTGTCAGCCATGCTAATTGTCGGAATTGATAGCGATTAAGTCCAATCGTAGCTGCTGTTTTCAATAGAAAGAAGACACACAAAGCAACACTCACTGCAAGCAATAAAAGAGTATTATCCAAATCAGGGTTAACACTATACCAATAGGAAACCAAACCGATGCTTTGTAGCTTCTCTGGATGCATTACAACTTGCAAATAAGGCAATACGATAGCAATCCCGGCCAAATCAGCTATCGAAAGCGCGATGATCGCCAACAGTAAAAACACTGTCCGCCGCCGTCCCATGATTGCAATGAGATATCGCAGTTCATGAGAAAAGAGTGCTTTCATCATATATTTCCCAGTAATGAAGTTGGTTACAATATTTAATATTTTCTGGGACAAATTAACTTTTAATTCCCATGAAAAACCCGTTGGCCGTAATCATGCAGCACATGATGACACTTTTTTCGATACTCGATCAGCAACTTATTCGCACTGCCAAGATGAGTACTCGCTTTTTTAGGAACCTTCTTTTTTTGTTGCAATAGATATTCTTGATCCAATATCACTCGGTTTAGAAAAATGAAATCAACCAGCCAAGCGAGAAAACCATACATCCCAGTCCTCTTTGATACCCGAAGGCTTATTCGATAAATCCTTCCGAGAATTCCCCTTTCTCCTCTAGGTGCTGTAGTTGCAAAAAACTGACCCTCATAGGCCATACTCACCCATTCCAAAAGTTTTCTCTCATCGGCAACTCCAAATCTTGAATTAGTGAATAACGCTTCCACCATATCAGTATAATTCGTTGGCTGATGGGTAAACGCTGAAAGTGGATACATCAAGTAGTATGGGAACACTGAAACAACTGGAGTGCCCAGCAATAGTGCCTCCAAGCCGATAGTCGACCAAGAGACGATAACCAGATCAGACTTACTAATCACGAAATAAGATGAGATCTTGCTGTCACCATACAGAACGAACACATTCTCGGGTATATTTATCTCAGCCATCAGAGTTTTATATCGAACATGCTCTTCGGACTCAAAATGATCCCGCTTATTGGCCGCCATGCGGGGATGAAGTCGAATGACAAACCCAATCTCCGAATGACTAGCCGCAGCTTTTAACAGGTACGAGGTAAATTCAAGCTGTGTTCTATAGGGTCCAAAAGGATTAGGATCGGGCATCATCGAAGCACCATGAGTAATAATATGCGGCGTCAACTCATCTTCGCTGCTGAGAAAAAATGAATGAACCCTTTTATAGATTTCCAAGAATTTTCCGAACCGCTTGGCATCCTCATCCGCAATATCTTGCCCCTTCAGTGAAGTATAGGCATTGAACTCCATCCCCTCGATTCTGGCACCGAAATTTTTCAGCACACTTTGAATATCCGACAGGTAATTCACATTAGCTGACAGATAGTTCGCTTCACTCTGCAAAAGCCCTTCAGGATGCAAACTCAACCTATCGGGCACCAACATCACACGATTTAGCATATGCTGCGATGTCAATTGTGGCTCTATGCTAAGGCAGATCACACCTTTTGATTCAAAAACATGTCGAGCCAATGTGTTTTGTGTGTAATTGCCATTCACGTAAACAATATGCGTCACATCATACTGTTTACGAAAACGCTCGAACGCATGATACAATTTTACAAGATCTCTCACTCCCGCAATAAACCTGTTTATAGATTGCAAGTCCAAAATCGAATCTGGGCCCAACTTAGTAACAATCGAGAAATCGAAAAAGGCGATCCGACAAAGTGGCAAGCCTGTATAATCCATATCCAATACTTCCGACACCTTATTGCTTGAAGCCAGCCGTCTTTTTAATTCATCAAGATAGCTGGACGCATCTCCGCCAGCTATCTCATCCTTATCATTTACTTCAAAGACTGAGCCGGCAGTTATGTCCCGCTGGGCACCTCGGCAACGCTCACAAATTTGGTCTCGTTCATTAGCAGACAAAGCAACTTTACCTGTCGAATTAATGGAGATGCATGTATCTAGCATTGCTGCACAGCCAAAACGGACAATATCGCATCCTTCTCTCCTCAGCTTCCATGCAATGAAACTCTGCGTCTCCGCGTACGATGATACCCCGCAGTCCAAACCGATCAAAGCAACTTTTGACGATTTATTCAAACTCGGGTTTTGAGGTATGCTTGTCATTGATTCGTTGTATCCAACAGATCCCAAGTAACAGCACTACCGCGCCTGATATCTCTGGAAGCGTATCTACCGAGAAATGCATCGATATGCTTGGGTGCCAGCCCATAGCCAGGACGTATAGCTCGAAGATTATTGGGACCAAACTGTTCACCCTTCTTGACATCTTCAGTGATGTAGAGTGATCGCCTGAAAACTAGAGAACATCTTTCAGCCGATGTAGGTCCGTAATTCACTTCTCCTAGCGCCTGCCATGCCCTCTCCGTTTCCCGCACCAATTGCGCCATCTCGGCAGGCTCTAAAGAAAATGTACTGTCCACGCCACCATCAGATCGATTCAACGTAAAATGTTTTTCAATAACCACCGCTCCGAGCGCAACACTTGCCACTGAAACTCCCACGCCCATCGTATGATCGGACAATCCAATCTCACAACCAAACAATTGATGCATGTGAGGAATGGCCAGGATGTT
>CAZIYQ010000245.1:0-4011 GCA_964543505.1 uncultured bacterium
GTAGATCGCATCTTTAACGAGAGAAAAAAACTGGTTGCCAGCATGATCAGCAAGTCAGATCATTAAATTTGCTGAAAAATACCGCTCCGCCTATCAGACCCGCGATTTGCCGACGATTGACAAAATGTTTTCGGAAGATGCCATCATCATCAAAGGCCGGGTGCTGGAAACCAAGGCCTTGCCGGCTGATTTTATTGACAGCAGTTACCGTAAGATCAACAACCAACCCGAGTAGGAGGAGATCCGGCTGACCAAGAGTGAATTTTTATCCACTGAACAGGCCATTTTCGACAGCCAGCAGGATTTACTGATTGAATTCAGTTCTCTAAACATCCTGCAGAAAAATAATGCCGGCGGAATATATGGTATTGAGATGCGCCAGAGTTATGCGGTGTCCACTTATCAGGATGAAGGCTATCTTTTTCTGCTCATCGATTTCAACGACCCCGATCCCCTCATTTATGTGCGGGCCTGGCAGCCCAATACCTGGAATGAAGACGATCTCATCCGCACTGCCAATTTCCGGATTTTCAAGTGATCTGAAAAAAGCTTTGTCCCCAATCATTTCCTGCCTATTTTTACAGCATGGACAAGGCGGTCAATAATATTTTCAGAGGAGCTTTCCCTGATTGTTTCACTTGATTAAAACCGGTTAAATTTCATGTCTATGAAAAAGAACACAAAATTTAAAGAAGTCAATCAGCACATCGATTTTATCAAAATGGAACACGAGCTGCTGAAAAAATGGGAGTCCGAAAACACTTTTCAACAACTGGTGGAAAAGAACCGGGGCAAACCCCGCTGGTCTTTCCTCGACGGGCCGATTACCGCCAATAATCCCATGGGCGTGCACCATGCCTGGGGCCGCACGCTAAAAGACATTTACCAGCGCTATCATGCCATGCAGGGCTTCGAGTTGCGCTATCAGAACGGATTTGATTGCCAGGGACTCTGGGTTGAAGTGGAAGTCGAAAAGGAGATGGGTTTCAAATCCAAACGGGAGATCGAAGCCTTCGGACTGGAAAAATTCGTGAACAGCTGCAAAGAGCGGGTGCGGAAATACTCGGCCATTCAGACTCAGCAATCCAAAAGGCTGGGCTACTGGATGGACTGGGAGAATTCCTATTATACCATGTCCGATGAAAACAACTATACCATCTGGGGTTTCCTGAAGAAGCTGTTCAATGAAGGCAAGATCTATCAGGGTACCGATGTGGTGCCCTGGTCAGGCCGGTCCGGTACTTCCTATTCACAGATGGAGATCATCGAAGGGCGCAAGCTCGTCGCTCATGACGCTGTATTTGTCAGATTCCCCTTAAAAAAACGACCCGGTGAATATTTACTGGTGTGGACCACAACTCCCTGGACCCTGACCTCAAATGTTGCCGCTGCCGTGAATGTGGATCTGAATTATGTGAAATTGCGGGCTGCTGACGGTGCGCTCTATTACTTTGCCAAAGACAATCTGGAATACCAACGGCTGGAGAAGCAGTACAAAGAGAAAAAACAATGGGTAGAGAATGTGCCCAAGCTTAAAACCATCGCCCAGCTTTTCAAAGAGCGGGGAGGATATACCCTTGAAGGCAGTGTCAAAGGTGGCGACATGGTAGGCTGGGAATATTCAGGACCCTATGATGAATTGGAAGCCCAGCAAAAGCCCGGAGGCTATCCATTTGTAAAACCGGAGCTCGAAGCGGCTGGTGTAACGGCAGTTTCCTGCCACAGGGTTATCGACGGTGGCAAGGATAATATCGGCAATGATATCGTTGTAGCCGGTGAAGGAACCGGAATTGTCCATATTGCGCCGGGCTGTGGTGATATCGATAACAAAATCGGTAAAAAACTGGGGCTCGTGGATATTGCCCCTCTGGATGATGAAGCAAAATATATTGACGGTTTTGGCTGGCTCACGGGAAAAACAGCCACAGACCATGAGATCACAAAACAAATCATCGAGGAATTAAAGCGCAAGGAATTTCTGGTACACGTTGAACGTTACCCGCATGTCTATCCGCATTGCTGGCGTTCGGGCGATGAACTGGTTTTCCGCATTGTCAACGAATGGTATATCAACATGGACTGGCGGGATCGGATCAAAAAGATCGTGGACGATATCCGCTGGATCCCGGAGTGGGGCAGTGAGCGCGAAAAGGAATGGCTCGACAATATGGGCGACTGGATGATCTCTAAAAAGCGCTTCTGGGGTTTAGCCCTGCCCATCTGGACCTTTGAAGACGACTCCTTTTATGTGGTCGGTTCAAAAGAAGAATTGAAAGAATTGGCCGTAGAGGGCTGGGAAGAATTCGAGGGCAATAGTCCGCATCGACCCTGGATCGACAAAGTAAAAATCCGCCACCCGGAAACAGGACTGATCGGAACCCGGATTCCAGATGTGGGGAACCCCTGGCTGGATGCCGGCATCGTTCCCTATTCTACAATGAAGTATAATGAAGATCGTGAATATTGGGAAAAATGGTTTCCTGCGGATCTGGTGACAGAGTGTTTCCCGGGGCAATTCAGGAACTGGTTTTATTCGCTTCTCGCTTTGTCAACCGTCATGGAGGATAGGGCGCCGTTCAAGACTTTATTGGGTCATGCTCTGGTTAATGACGAACAAGGCCGGGAGATGCACAAATCCTGGGGCAACGCCATCTGGTTTGATGAAGCGGCTGAAAAGATGGGTGTAGATGTGATGCGCTGGCAGTATGCTGCACAGAATCCCGAGCATAATTTGTCTTTCGGATACACAGTTGCCAATGAGATGCGGCGGCACCTATTGACCCTGTGGAATACCTATTCATTTTTTGTGACCTATGCTTCCCTGGATGGATTTAATCCACTGACAGATAAGGCAGAGGCAGAAGATCTGACGCATCTTGACCGCTGGATTCTTGCAAAAGTGAACCGGCTCGTAAAGCATGCCACGGATCTTTATGAAAATTTCCAGGTCTTCAAACTGATGAAAGAATTCACCGAATTTTTAGATGACCTCTCCAATTGGTATGTGCGCAGAAACCGCCGAAGATTCTGGCGCAGCGAAAGTGATCGGGATAAAACCGCCGCATACAGCACTCTCTATTCGGTATTGTTGACCTTCATCAAACTGACGGCACCGATCACGCCCTTTGTCACAGAAAAAATCTATCAGAATCTGGTTGCCAATATTGATCCGACAGCACCAGCGAGTGTTCATCTCGCCAAATTCCCAACCCTTGATGCAAGCCTTATTGATGATCACCTGATCAATGAGGTCGATTCCATCATTACCCTTGTGGGTATGGGGCGAGCTGCACGCAATAAAGCGAATATCAAAATCCGGCAGCCCCTGGCGGAGATCGTCATCTACGGATCGGACGAATTGAAGGATGTTGTCATCCGAAACAGAGATCAGATACTGGAAGAGCTGAATATTAAAACACTACGTTTCACTGAAAAAGAAAGTGAAATTATTGCTTACGATGTGAAACCTAATTTCGCACTGCTTGGCAAGAAATTCGGTGCGGATCTTAAAATTGTGACACAGGTACTCTCAAAAATTCCAGCGGCAGATATACTGTTAAAAATGCGTCGCAAACAGCCTGTGCACATCAAAAGGGATGGACAAAACTTCGAGATTTCTCCTGATGAGTTAGTGATTTCTGAAGTTCCCGTTGAGCATTATTCGGTAGTATCGAATCAGTCCATCGTGGTTGGAATTAATACCATCCTTACAAATAGTCTAATTTTTGAGGGAATGGTGCGAGACTTGGTCCGACAGATCCAGACCCTAAGAAAAGACTCCGGTCTGCGGGTTGAAGACCGAATCAAAGTTGCTGTTTCCGATCATAACGATATTCAAAACGCATTGGCGGATAATAAAACTTATTTCCTGAATGAAGTTCTCGGTGTAGAACTTTTAACCGGCGTTGATGGGGCAGAATTTAAAAATTTAATCAAAATTAATGGCGAATCTGTTGAGATAGGCATTACACGCGTATAGAACAATAGGAGTAAAGAAATGGCAAAAAAGAA
>CAZIYQ010000246.1:0-3981 GCA_964543505.1 uncultured bacterium
AATAGGCAAAATTTCAGGACTTTGGCCCGGCGTAAATTTTTCGCTGGTGGCTTTAGGATAACGAATCGAAAATGCACTGTTTTGTGCGAGAGCAGTTGCCACCAGATTTCTAAGTTCGTCCCCATTTCGGGGGGCGGTAACAATCATGCCAGGCAGCTGTCGTAAGAGGGCAATGTCAAAGATGCCATGATGCGTAGGACCGTCAGAACCTACCACACCGCTGCGATCCAGACAGATGATGACAGGTAGATCCTGCAGCAGGACATCATGGAATATATTATCAAAAGCCCTCTGCATAAATGTCGAATAAAAACCAACGATTGGGCGGAATCCATTCGTTGAAAGGCCTGATGCATAGGCTATTGCATGTTCTTCGGCAATACCTACATCTTCGTATCTGTCAGGATATTTTTCCCAAAACTCTGACATCCCCGTACCAATTCCCATGGCGGCGGTGATACAAATGATCTTTTCATTGGTTTCTGCAAGCTGGGTTGCCACACTGCCAAAGACTTTTGAAAAATCCGGTGCCGACTGTGGTGAGGGCGTATTTTTGGTCCCCCCAAGGCTATAATATTTAGAGGGGTTCGCTTCGGCCAATTCAGAACCCTTGCCTTTGTGGGTATAAACATGCACCAGCGTCGGATTCGGCATGGATTTGACCGCCTTGAATGTGTGCACAAGATCCTCCATGGAATGACCGTCAACCGGACCAATGTAGCGCAGACCCAATTCTTCAAATAATAAGCCGGGGGTGAGCATACCCTTGATACCCTCTTCGGTCTTTCTGAGCATGCGGCGCGTAAATTGCGATAATTTCCCTGGAATTCGTCCCGTGACATGCCAGATGTCATCGCGCATTTTATTGTAAGTTGGATGCGTGGTGATCTTAGTCAAATATTTTGAGAGGGCTCCCACACTGGGAGAAATTGACATGCTGTTATCGTTTAGGACAATGACCAACTGCGTGCGGTGATATCCAAGATTATTAATACCCTCCCATGAGAGCCCCCCTGTCATAGCCCCATCCCCGACGATGGCGACCACTTTTTCATTACCACCCTTCATGTCACGGGCATGGGCTATACCCAGAGCTGAAGAGATGGCCGTGCTGGCGTGACCTGCTCCAATGATGTCATGTTCACTCTCGCTGCGGCGCAGATATCCACTGATGCCGCCCTTTTGTCGAAGCGTATTGAAACGATCCCGGCGACCCGTCAGAATTTTATGGGCATAAGCCTGATGGCCTACATCCCAAATCAATTTATCAATTGGGGAATTATAGACATAATGCAGGGCCACGGTGAGATCCACAACGCCCAGGGGTGTGGCATAATGCCCTCCAACTTCTTCGACGGTTGTGCGGATCAGATGCGTCAGTTCATCTGACAATTCCGACAACTGGGCGATGGTCAGGTGTTTTAGGTCCGATGGACTGTTAATTTTACTGAGCAAATTATAATCAAACATGCATCAATCTCTTGAAATATTCATGAATTCTCGTATCTTTACCTAATTCCGGATGAAAAGTACAACCCAAATGTCTTCCGTTGGTGACGAGTACGGGCTGATCTCCATATTTTGCAAGTACCTTTATGGAATTCCCTGTTCTTTGGATCTGCGGCGCTCTAATAAAAGTAGCCTGAAAGGGTTTCTCCTCTGAAAACTTCAACTCGATTTTTTCTGTTGAGGAGTGAACCTGACGGCCCCAGCCATTGCGCAGGACCGTTATATCCAATAACCCGAGAGGGTTCACCCTGTCATCATCAACCTCTCCGGCAAGCATGATCAGTCCGGCACAGGTTCCGAAAATCGCCTTTTCGGCTGCAAAATTCAAAAGCGGCTGTCTGAGTCCGGCATACTTCATCTGCTTCGTCAGAGTAGTGGACTCACCCCCCGGGAGTATCAGTCCCTGACAGTTTTCCAATTCCTGCGGATACCTGACGAGGATGGATTCAATACCCATCTGCTGCAGCACTTCCCGGTGTTTACCGAAATCCCCCTGGAGGGCAAGGATTCCTGCAACCACTACCAGCCGCGTTCCTGCAATCTTTGACCTTCCGGGATTTCAGCTATGTCGAGACCCTTCATTGCTTCTTTAAGCCCTGCGGAGATATCCGCTAATTTTTTAGGGTTGTCAAAATATGTGACGGCTTGTACGATGGCATTTGCTCTGGCCTGAGGATCTTCGCTCATAAAAATCCCTGAACCTACAAAAACCGTCTCGGCACCGAGCTGCATCATCAGGGATGCATCCGCGGGTGTTGCTACACCTCCTGCCGCAAAATTGGGTACCGGTAACTTCCCGGTTTTCGCAATCTGCTGAATCAGCTGGAAGGGTGCCCCGAGACTCTTGGCTTTGGCCATCAATTCTGACGTGTCCAATACTGTCAGTACTTTGATCTCATACTGCACACGGCGCATGTGCCGGACGGCTTCTACAATATTACCACTGCCTGCTTCGCCTTTGGTGCGGATCATGGCTGCACCTTCGCCAATTCGGCGTAAGGCTTCACCAAGATCTCTGCAGCCGCAGACAAAGGGCACTTTAAAATCTTGTTTCCAGATGTGATTGGCCTCATCCGCAGGTGTCAGAACCTCGCTCTCATCAATAAAATCAACTTCGAGAGCTTCGAGGATTTGAGCCTCTGCAAAATGACCGATACGACATTTCGCCATCACCGGAATCGAGACTGTATCTTGAATTTCCCTGATCATCGTTGGATTGCTCATGCGGGCAATGCCGCCGTCTTTACGAATTTGAGCCGGAATCCGTTCCAGTGCCATTACGGCTACTGCGCCGGCATCTTCGGCTATTTTGGACTGTTCAGCATTGGTGACATCCATAATAACACCACCTTTAAGCATTTCTGCCAAGCCGACTTTTACTTCAAAAGTCCCTTTCTTCATTATTCCCCTGCGATCCTTTCGATCTTATACTTTACTTCTTCAATTAAATAATCCGGTGTGGAGGCACCGGCTGAAATTCCCACTGTTTCAACACCCACAAACCAGGCCGGGTCTAACTCATCGGGGTCAGCGACCTGATACGAGTGAGGATTGACCCTTTTTGCCAGTGTGGTCAGCCGTTTTGAATTTGCGCTGGTGAACGAACCGATGACGATCATGATATCGGTCTTCCCGGCCAGTTCTTTCAACTGTGTCTGATTTCGTGAAGTAGGGTAACAAATGGTGTTCACAAAATGCAGATCAACTATTTTTGTGGTCAAAATGGCGATGATCTCCTGAACATTTTCAATGGTCTGTGTGGATTGACTCACCACTCCGGCTTTCTTCATTTTTTTCACCGCTTCCGCTTCACTCGGATTGGCGACGACAATAGTACCGGGAACTTGATCGGCAATGGCGATGACCTCATCGTGGTTGTGATCACCGATGACGATGATACTGCGGCCGTCGACTGCAAGTTTTTTTACCTCCCGATGGATCTCATGCACAAGCGGGCAAGTGGCATCGATGATATTCATGCCTTGCTCCCGGGCATTTTCCCAGATATTTGTCACGGTGCCATGTGCCCTCAATAATACGGCGCTTCCTTCGGGTACCATGTCCAGACTCTCAACAACATTAGCGCCGGAGCTGGCCAGATCAGATACTACTTTTTCGTTATGTACGATGTCCCCCAGCATATAGACATCACCATGCTCCTTCGTGGCTTCGTAAGCTTTGTTCACAGCATCGCGAACTCCGAAACAATAACCCGCATCTTTAACGACGAAAATTTTCAAACAGCAACCACCGTTTTAGACATTTCATTCAATTTTACAGCGAGCAGGCTGATGACTTCGTTTTCGATCTCCACCAGTGATTTATGATCGATCGTAGCACCGGCAGCAAATTTATGCCCTCCCCCGCCATAGTGTTTGGCAACGTCGTTCACGGTGATATTTCCCATTGATCTGAAATTCAGGCGGGTCCTTTCCGGACTGACGACCAGCAGCATAAAAGAGACTTCAACGC
>CAZIYQ010000247.1:0-3955 GCA_964543505.1 uncultured bacterium
ACTGAAGCTAGCAAAAGCACCAATGCAACCAGGCTCACATACTTAATATGCGCAAAAGGGATATGCCGAGATGGTTTGATCCTTCTATACATAAACACCAGAAATGCACACCAGAGCACAAACCCAACTAAACCATAATAAATATACATTGCGGCCCAGTATACATCCTCCAACACATGTGGAAGTACCGCAAGCAAGATTCCTGGCGTCATTGGTAAAGCATATGCCACGTATTCAGCAAAATGTTCTTTGTCTGGTGCAAAGCCTATGATGTTTTGCGGGGTCAAAAGCAACTTGGGCACTATATAAACAAGAATGCCCAATCGGGAGTTCATCATGCCTTGTAAAAGCTGTTCTCCCGCCTCAGAAGCACTTGCAATCAAATCTGCTGGAAGTGCCAGATAAACCATCAGCAAAACCAGAGGCAACGACACAAAAGACAACAACATCATACGCTGCCACCCCCAGCGCCAAACGCCATAACCACAACCAATCATCAATGTGGTGAGAAATATAGCTTTTGACCCTGACAAAAAAGTCATCGCCATGAGCATCAGTATCCCCAGCACCTGGAACAAACTCAGGTGCAGCCCTCTAAACAATAGTAAAACCGCTCCAAGCATTATAAAATAACCAAAGCTGATGTTATCACCCATCGTGCCCATCAAATCATTCCGATCGGCGAATCGGTCACCCGTAAATGTTTTTATTGCGCTGCCAATACCTTCGCTCACATGTCTCGCCGCCAAAAAATCTCTTGCGCTTGTTCCACCCAAGAACTGAAACACACCTATAAGTACCTGAATAAGAATCGCACACCCTAGCCATTTGAATAAACTCTTTATCTCCATATGCGATGGATTGAGCAATAGAAGTATATATATCAGGAGAATATAACGAAGAAGAGCTTTGATATTAAGAATGTTGGTAAGTACGTTGGCATCTGGATTCAACAATATTGTCATAAACGCCCAGCATACAAACAACGCCAAACAGACATCAACTCGACCACCGATGATGGGTACTGTCTTCCCTGCCAGCAATCGATTCGCCAGAAGAACAGCAGCCATACTCATGACCATTAAGTCTGGAATTTGGCGCATTAGCAGGTATAGCTGATCACTCACAGGCAACCATTTGAGAATGAACTCTTCAAATGGAAGATATACAGCAAGCAACTTGATAAGAAAAAACAAGAAGGAATCAGCCTTGCACAATCGTTCGTATTTTTTCCAGCTGAGTATTCATCTCAAAGTGTTCTTTAGCTCTTTGGGATGCCCTGCTCGAAAGAGAAACTCTCAATTCAGGGTCGGCAATCAGCGCAGACATTGCATCACTTAAAGCTTTAGCATCTTTAGGTGGAACCAAGAGGCCACTTACCATGTGTTCGATAGCTTCTTTATTGCCATTGATATCTGTGGCGACGATAGGCTTACACAGATACATCGCGTCCAGTAGAGTACGAGGAAGCCCTTCAAAAACAGAAGGCTGAACATAAATATCTATTGCCTGAAGAATATTGTTATAATCAGCGCCGGTTGCTGTTCCTGTGAATATCACCTTCTCCGACAATCCAGATTGAATGACTTGCTTTTCCAATAAATCACGCAGTTCCCCATCACCCACCAATAACAGTCTGAAATCTGGCTTATCTTTTGCCATTATCTCAAATGCACGAATCAAAAACTGGTGACCTTTCTGTGGATGCAAACGCCCTATGCAGCCAATGGTAAGCTTTCCATCAACCCCCCAGCGCGCCTTGGTTTCCTCTGCGCTCTCAGTAACCGTCCTTTTCGAAAAATCGACCCAATTGTGGACTACTTGAATTTGGCTCTCAGCCTGCCCATGTGAAAGCAAATAAGCTTTTATATCTTCGGCACCTGCAACAAGCACATCAAACCGACGCAATACCTCCCTGTCGATGAACGGATGCCTCATACACACAGAAACGGTCTGCAATGAAACCAAACGAGCGTTTTTTAACTTGCCAATCAAAAAACCAAGAACATTACCAATAAATGACGTAGTAACTATTGACCTGGAAGGAAAGCCGACATTTTCCCAAAAAGCCCGCGCCAAACCGATGAGAGAATAAACCCCTCGAGAGTATGGATAAACTTGAATTTCGATATTCTCGCTAAGTTCAACATTTTTGAGAGCACCGTCACCACCCAGACAAATCAACCGCACCCGGGATGACTTGGCCAAATAGTTCGCTAGCTCAAGAAACTGAAGCTCAGCTCCACCAACTGTCTTACCATACATTATCATCAATATTTTCATTTCATTCCCAACACTTTTAAGACCTTCCATTTTATCCAACTCATTGTAGGGCGTATAAGAGGATGGTACCAAATGGCTTTAATCCAGACGATCACCTTTCTAGAAATGCCTAGCATCTCAGGCTCATACCCGGCCAATTGCAATGTATCTTTCATCAGCACATTTAATGTGAATTGTTGATTGGCAGGAAGATTTCTCCATTTCCCAACATTTGATTTATCTGGCGGATTAAATGATTTATTCTTCCAGCCATATTCCCATGCCGGAACAGCATCTGACTCCCCGCCTTCAAGCATGGGCAACTCAAACTCCTCTTCAATAAACTCACAAATCATCCTTACTTCCTTTTCTGGGCGATTTAAAATTTCTTCATACTTTACCAATAAAAAGCTTGAAGGATAAGAGGCCCTATAATTCAGTGCCCTGAAGTAATTCTCCCTCCAATCAAAACAGTGCCTATAAATACTTGCTTTAGCCCAAGGGGTATTTAAAAGAGAGTTGACCACATCTCGGCCATCACGGACTACGCAAATAATCTTTGCATTCGGATACCACTCAAGAATTGTTGGCACCCACAACAAATGTAATGGTGTTTTTTCACCCGGACGACTTTTATTTGTTTTTTTACGGTACGTTTCCAATATGCTCTGAAACAGACTCTTCATTGATGGGTCAAGCTTTTCGAACTCACATCTTAAAGAGTCAGGACTAAGATTAAGGTCTCGAATCCTATGGTTCTTCAGCGCAAGCTGAAGCAGCGGTTCGAAGCCGTTTTCTCTAATCGAATCATTATATATTCCGAAAAAAAACATTGTTTCCGGAGGCATTGAAATATTGCTATGCTTTCCCAAAATACTGGCAAGCATTGTAGTACCCGACCGAGGATGCCCAACAACGAATACTGGTTTGAACTCTCTTATACCAGTCATTTATTCGCTTCCTGATGCTTTCGGTTTAAAATAAGGAATAACTATAATCCCTGTTTTCTTTGCTGCGAAATATACATTTAGGAGATTCAGTATAATTACACTACATGCCGAGGCGATGGCTGCACCTATCATGCCCATGATCGGAACAAGTGAAATCAATAAAACCAGCAAAATTAATACCCCGGCTATCGTAATCCTTTTACTGACTCGTTCATGCCCACTCATAATCAACAAAAATCCGCCAGACCCTGTCAACACATTCACAAATTGCCCAAAAATCAAAACTGAAAGAACAATGCCGCCCGCCTCAAAATCAGCCCCAAAGAGTCCCATCACTTCAGCTCGAAAAATGAATATTCCAAGAAATAATGGAAATACTAGTAATGCAATCATACCTGCAGATTTTCTTGCCGTAGAAGTGAGTGTCTGCATATCTCCTCTAGCATATAACTCAGCAAATTTTGGCGCCAACACATTATTCACTACGACTAGCAGAAAACTCACCAAAGTGGCCACACGAGTGGCCACGCTAAAAACTCCGACTTCCGCACTATCTAGCCAAATTCCTATCAAGAGTATTGGCGCCCACGGAATCACTCCTCGATTTATCAGGTCGGCCATCCACAATTGTTTGCTGCTTTCCCACAAATCAGAGGAAACATTTTCATATTCCTTTGCTTCATCTTGTTCCAATGCTTTTTGCAATGCCTTTCGCCAAAACCAAATGGATAGAATCATAACCA
>CAZIYQ010000248.1:0-3948 GCA_964543505.1 uncultured bacterium
TCCATTTTTTTAATTTTCAACATTTCCGCTTCATACTTGACCTGGACAGAAACATCCCGAAAAACCAAAATCACTCCAATGAGTTGATTCTCTTTGTCAGTGATGGGGGCACCATTATTGGCGATTGCTTTTTTAGACCCATCCTTTGCTACTAAAACTGTATGCGTTGAAAGCTCGAAAACATTCCCTGATGACAACACCTCCTGAACGGGATTATTGCAGAGCTCCCCCGTTATATCGTTTATGAGCTCAAAGACATCTTCCAAGGGTTTTCCAACGGCCTCTGAACGATCCCAACCGGTGAGTTCTTCAGCAATTTTATTGATCAGAACAATCTTACCTTCTGTATCTGTTGCAATGACTCCGTCAGCGATGCTGGTTAGCGTTACCGCCAAGTGCTCTTTTTCGGCTGCAAGAGCATCTTCGGTCATTTTCCGCTTCTGGATGTTCCGTACTGCCGCTATGAACTGACCCGTGCCTCGAATGGTTGTGTATTTTAGCGCAACTTCTGCCCAGAAATATCCTCCATCTTTTCTTTTCGCCTGCCACAAAAAGGTTTGCTCACCCTCGATCCTGACCTGGTGTAATTTTTCATTGGCATGGTCCTTATCGTAAGGGATGATCCCTGAGCTTAGATCGGACACGGACAGATGCGGAATATCCTTTCTGTTATAACCATACATTTTCAACATCGTAGAATTAACTTCTAAAATCCTGCCCGATTCCCCATTATGTATGATGATGGCATCGCTGGTTGAATTGAATATTTCCTGGTATTTCTTTGAACCTTGCTGGACTTGCTGCTCTTTTTGTTCAATCAGAGCAACTTTTCTTTTGATTTGGACACGGGAACTCAAGGCAATGATCAAAACAATAAGCAGGAGTGCAGCGAGGACTTCCAGAAGACGAATAACCCATTTCGGCATTGATTTACTTTCGGTGATGCTGCCTTCAAAATATTTATTAAGCAATTGGTAGTAAACTGACTGATTATTTTTTTTCAGCTGATGGATGTGTTGGTTTATTTTTCTCACCAATTTGGGAGTAATACTGTTTGTCCTATTGAAGGCAAATTTCATATCGATGGGTTGAAAAATGATGGGTGTTTCGCGGACCTTGTAGTTATTAGAATATTTATTGCCGTAATTTCTGTTTGTCACACCGGCATCGACTGTTTGGTTTTCTATCGCCTCAAAAACCCCATCATAGCTGTCAAAACCAACGAATGAACAGTTTAGCCCGAATTTATCACTCAGTTCTCGTAATCCGTCTGCTCCTTCGAGATTGACGCTTCCCCTCAGTGCACCAATTTTTTTTCTTTTTAAATCCTCGATGGACTGAATGGAAATATTATCTTTATGGACGTAAATCCTGGACCAACTGATAATGATCGGGTCATCGGAGAACACAAATTTTTGAGCTCTTTTTTCTGTGAAAGCAACATCCGGCATGATGTCAATCTCGCCATTTTCCAACATCCTCAAACAATCAGCCCAGGTTCCCTTGATGTATTGGATTTTCCAATTTTCCGCAGAACAGATCGATTCGATCAAATCGGGCCAAAATCCCGTAACGCGGCCATTATTTTCGATCACGATTTTCGGGGGGTTGTCATAAGCACCCACTCTGATCGTTTTGACAGGCTCAATTGCATCAAGCCTGACGATCAACAACAGGAGTGTCACGAGAATTGATTTTGGTAAACGAAACTTCACAGTAAAAATATCACCCGGGATATTAAGAATAATGTTATTTGTAACATCAGAATGTGAGTTTTGCTACTACCAGGCAGGTAGACTCGAAGTAAAGCATCCAAACAGTGCTTGAGACAATTACACTTTGTATTAAACATATTTTGTTTTTTTTTAATCTGAATTAATTGAATCAGCCATTGGCTAATAATTCAATTAGATAGGAAAAATCTTCTCCATAGAACAGTTTTAATTTACACCATCAAGTAGCCCAGTGAAAAATCAAACTTAATAAATTTTAATCCAAAGCAAAAGGAATCTGTTGAACCATATTTGATTGGCTTCATAAATTGTCTGTAAGACTAACCCGGCATCACTAAATTACTGTGCTCAAAATAGAGCAATATGCAGTAAGGAGAACAATGGAAAGAATACCCAGAGCAAAAGATTTCATGATCAAAGATGTTATTACCTTTCATCCCGATACAGATGTTTATGAAGCTATTCACATACTTTTAGAAAGGAAAATCTCGGGGACACCTATCGTCCAGGATGATAAAATTGTTGGAGTTCTTTCCGAAAAAGATTGTCTTCGCATTTTGGCCAATGGGAAATTCCACGAATTGCCGGGTGGGTCCGTTTCCAACTATATGAGTACGCCTGTCCACACCATTCATCCTGATGCCGATATATTTGCTGTGGCAGATATATTTCTAAAGAACCATTTCAGGAGAGTCCCTGTTGTAAAAGATGGGAAATTGGTCGGGCAAATCAGTCGCAGGGATATTTTAAGAGCCATCCAGGAAGAGGATTCGAGTCCTATCGAAGACGATAAAGATTATGGCTACATCACCAATGAGATGAAAGCCTCTCTGTCCGAAGGCCAAAAAACATCATGAGCAAATTAGACAGCATATCCATATCCCATATGTGCAACAGGCAGATTTCTTTGTTGTAACTGGCCGAAACCAATAGGTGGATTTCAGATAATTCACTATTTCTTACTTCACAATAACACTTAAATTTTCACTCATTTTCCAGAAAGAATCCTTCCGGGTAACTGGTCAATAATTTCTACTCCTTTTCGGGAATAAGTACGATGAACACTAAAAACGAAACTAAAAAACCAAGATTATTTTTGATAGACGGGATGGCTCTGATCTACAGATCACATTTTGCAATGATCAATAATCCATTAGTCACCCGGGACGGGAGACATACTTCGGCCATTTTTGGTTTCATGAATGGCTTGATGAAGCTGATCAGAGATGAAAACCCGGAGTATCTCGCTGTGGTTTTGGACTCTCCCGAGAAGACCTTCCGGCACGAATTGTACACTGATTATAAAGCTACTCGTGAGAAAATGCCCGAAGAACTGGTAGAGCAGATTGAGCCCTTATACGAAGTCATTGCGGCGATGAATATCCCCATGGTCAGATTATCCGGTTATGAAGCGGATGATATCATTGGAACCTTGGCAGCACAGGCTGAAAAAAGCAAACTCGAGACCTTTATTTATACAGGTGATAAGGATATGATGCAGCTGATTACTGATTCGATCTTCGTCTATTCACCTGCCACCCGCTTCCGCAAAACGACCATTTATGATGAGAAAGGTGTTGTAGAAAAATGGGGCGTTCCCCCAGAGAAGATAATTGAATTGCTGGCGCTGGTGGGGGATGCTTCGGATAATGTCCCGGGAGTCGATGGAGTCGGACCTAAAACGGCAGCTAAACTACTACTTAATTACAAAACCGTGGCCAATATCCTTGATCATATTGATGAACTCGGGAATAAACGTGTCAGAACCGGACTTGAAAATGGCAGGGACCTTTTACCACTGTCATTAGATCTTGTTACGATAAGACTGGATGTCCCCATCGACCTGCATGTCTCTGAACTTCAGCGTCGTCCCATGGATTTCACTGCACTGGCTGATCTTTTAACCAATCTTGAGATGCCATCAATTCTATCGCAGCTTGGCAGATTGGACAACGAGGATGAGGTGGTCAGTACAGCTGTGGAGAAAGACTATACAGTCGTCCGAACATGTCAGGAACTGGAGATGGTGAAAGATCAGCTGGCCGCATCAGACCTGGTCTCTTTCGATACAGAGACAACTTCTATAATTGCTCTTGAAGCCGATATCGTGGGGATGTCATTCGCTGTTGAGCCGAATAAGGGCTGGTATGTGCCAATTCTCTACCCTGAAAGAAATCAAAGTGATCCTTCGTCATTGGAACTCGAAGAAGCCTTA
>CAZIYQ010000249.1:0-3923 GCA_964543505.1 uncultured bacterium
CAGTCGGTAGAGCAGAGGACTGAAAATCCTCGTGTCGGCAGTTCGATTCTGTCCCAGACCACTTTTGAAAAACCCTCGTTGAAGGACGAGGGTTTTTCTGTTAAAAATGAAGGATATGCTGTAAGTGAACAATATCGAACTCACTGAAATATTCCTTCAAATCACATACTGGTTACAACTGCGCCCAGTTTCCAACACTGGTGCAGAGAATAAGAAATTCCATGTCCGACATGGGTTTTGCGAAGTTGAACGAGACGCCAAATCTTTAGTTAATCCAATGAAATTATTTAGAATATATGACTAATCCAGATGTTATAAATTATCCTAAAAAGGTGTTTCTTTACTCTTAAAGTCATTGATCGCCAGATGATATATTTTCTGCGAAGGTTTTAACAAAGTGCTTACGAACCTGTTTATGACCAATATACTGTGAGAGGAGTCTATAATTATTTTTCTCATAACGAATTCTGCCAGCAATTATTGCAGGGTGAATCATTAATTCAGTAGCTAAATTGCTGACATCTGCCGATGTCATAATATCCTTAATGTTAATTCCTTCCCAAACTTCATTTGGTATGAGTCCATCACAAGCCATTTCATCCGCTTCCTTTTCAATAATATCATCAGATTCGATATTTTTCCCACGAAGATCCAAATCATCAACAATAAAGCAATCCGATGTTGATAAATGCATCGAAACGTGAGCAAGTTCATGCAATAGGCAAAACCAAAAATTATCGATTCGATCATAACGAATTGTCAGCCCGATAACCGGAGTCTCACTTGGCAACATCATAGCTGCTCCATCGAGATAGGTTTTCGGTAAGTGCGGAACAATAACTAAATAAATACCATGTTTTTCAAGATATTCTTTAGCTAATAAGGGACCCATGTCAAAATAGCTTAACCGGGCAACCTCCCGAAGAGTATCAATATTAATTGACTCCTTTTTATACTTTGTTTTTAAATGAGTTTGGCGGGCAATTGAAAGTATGCGAATACACCATGCAATAATAGAATATCGGTCCATTTGGGGATTATAACTTCCCTTGGTTCCGTGGCGGCGGAAGATACTCGATGGAATCGTACCAGAATTACCATCGTAATTGATGAAATTTCTAACAAGCTCTTCTGCCTCGTCTTTTATATTATTAGTTTGGTGAATCCATCCTCTTTTTGCCATTTCTACAACTGGAAATCGAGACCAATCTAAATCCTGAATTCCACTGGGGAAATTAGCGCCCGGCTCTCTCATCAACAATTCAGGTGAAATACCTAAACCTTTGTTCAACGATCTCATCATTGCCAATGTTAGCGTGCGTTTCCCATTTAATATCTCAGAAACCTTACTTTTATTTCCAATAAATGGAATAATATCTTTTTGACTTAACCCTAATTGATCCATGTAAAATTTGATTGCCTCGATAGGATCAGGTAAATCAATTGGGAAACTCCGCTCTTCATACATTTCAACCAGTGCAGTAAGAAGTTCTAGTTCATCCATCTCTGCGGTGCCAGGTTCAGCATCCATTAGCCCCTCAATGCGGCTTAATGCGTTTTCATAATCTTTTTCATTTTTGATTAATTTATTGACCATCTAGATTTCCTCTGCATCAATTTTATCATATTGAGTATGTGTTCCTATGAACCGTACAAACACTGTTTTTGAATGATAATTGACTCTAACTACCAATCGATATTTATTACCCGCGATATTGAAAATGACACGATTATTTTTAAGAATACTGGCGGTGCTAAACTTAGCTTTCACATCGGCCGGGGTCGTCCATTTCGCCTGCTTAACTTCGTAATACCAGACTTCCAAAGGACCCTTAGCATCCTGAAAGTCCGGATGCCGATAGAAGTCAACAAGAGTTTTTCGTTTTAATACATGCATAATTTAACAAGGTTCCCAGTTTATGTACAATAATTATGTTCCCATATTGGGAACCTATTCAGATTGTAGATCAATCATTTAACTTTCTATAGATCACTAATCTATTCTTGTTTTTTTATCACGCCGATTACATGATTGTAATTTACTACATTTTATCTAATTAGGCACTTGTGCGCGGAATAAATTGCGGAAACGAAATACATAAAACGTTGTACGAGATGAAGACAATTAAATTTCCCACCCCGATACAGAGGACCAAAAAAATCGTTTCACGACGAGGGTTTTTCAGTTAAAAGTGATAGTTTTATACAATAACAACTTTCTTGATGATTTCGCAAAAAAACTCTTTTGACCAAATATCAATGAGGGTTGGATCCTGCAGAAACCGACTTACCTCGTTTTTCGCCGCTTCAAGATCGACCATTTCAATCGCCTCTTCCAGCATTTTCATGAGCAATTTTTCAGTCAGCTTTTGTGCGTGGGTCCAATGCTTGCTCTGAATCATTCGCTGTTCCAGATGGGAAAGATTTAATTCAGGATAATTCGCAATATACCATGCTAAATCATACCAATCTCGTCCCTTTACTCTGTTTTTCCATTTCCGGCAAAGTACTGCATGCATTTCCCCGGCAAAAAGATCGGGGAGCCTGTAAGTACGAACGGCAAAGGGAATGGGGTTCAATATATATTTAGATTCTGTTAGAAATCCTCCAGGTGGATCAGTATCAATTTCATATCTGATTTGAATTTTTTGATCAACATGTATCCGCCTAAGCAGGTTTTGATCCATTTCAATGGATCTTAACAATTCATGTGCATTGGTTTTTATAAATGCCGATTCAATTGCAACCGGTTCTACTTTTTGTCTCATATCAATCTGTACTTCAACCCCATAAGCAGTCAACTCATTGATTAATGATTTATTATATCTTTCAAGTGAGAATTGCCGATCTGGTTTGAGTAGTGAAAAATCCAAATCTTCTGAGTAGCGGTCCAGACCATATAATATACGTAAGGCCGTCCCGCCATAAAATGCGGCATGTTCAAAGAATTTACTTCTCCATAGTCCGAGTAAGGTAATCTGCTGCAATATTTCTCGAAGAGCATGAGTCGTATCATTGATACTTTGACAATTATACCTCGATAACATCTGCTTGATAGGATTTCCCATCAATTCACGCTGAGCCGTTTAATTACTTTAGATAGTGTGGAAATACTCCGGGATCTGTATAGCTTTGAAATTTGCCGGATCTCAACCCAATCCATCCGTCTCAGTTCATATTCATCCATACGAATATTTTCGAGCAAATATTCAGTCATTGCATTTATTGTAAAAGTACTCATCCCCCGTTGTAATCGAATGAAGTCACTTAAGGCCTTCTCATGAGTTGCCATTAGAAAATTTTGGTGAGTATCAGGAGAAATCTGTTGTATCCCGGATGCATATGCCTTAATTGGAATTTTTATATATGTAAATCTACCCACCGGTGTATGAAACTGCCTGCCCCTCCCGGTACAAACGGAGGTCAGTGTCATAATTTTTTCCGGGATAAGCCCATAATATGAAAGTGCGTATCCCAGTGATATGTATGATGGACCGAATATCAGATTTGCCAGCACTTCTTTTGAAAATGGTTCGTTGCGATAATCCGGGCCAAAAATGTACAGCCCTTTTTTGATACGACAAATAACACCATCTCGAATTAGTCTGCTGATTTTATCACGCGGTGAACGGTAATTACCGAATAGACCAACCAGGTTTTGATAGTCAAACTCCTCATAGGGGATTGATCGCCGAATGTCAATTGCTGTAAGCGACATAATATTCCATAAATACCATAGTTTAATAATAACACTATTATACATAGTATGTCGAGTATTATTAGACTATCCGGCAGTAGCCGGTTGAACGAAGTTCATTTGACTCTTTACCCTGTGAAATGCGAAGAATGAGCAAATTTCACAGGGGTTTGACCTCACCCTAACCCTCTCCTCAACAGGAGAGGGGACCATCCTGCTGGTTTCC
>CAZIYQ010000250.1:0-3899 GCA_964543505.1 uncultured bacterium
AATAGTGACCCCTGATTCGATTGATGTCCCACTGTATTTGACCAAAGATATCGACATCGAAAAAGCCAAGCTGATCTACCGTGCTAAAGTCAGGACGGAAAATGAAGCGGGAAAAGTCTATCTGGAAATGTGGTGCCACTTTCCAAATCTCGGGTATTTTTATTCGCGCAATCTAAACACCCCGTTGACAGCAACCACAACCTGGAGTACCCTGGAAACACCGTTTTATTTGAATAAAGGAGAAAATCCCGATGAGGTCAGGCTAAATCTCGTCATCACCGGAGGCGGGACGGTCTGGATAGATGACCTCCAATTATTAAAAGGACCTCTCAAATAGAACTCCAGTGCAAATCATTCAGCACAACACCGATTTCATTTTTTATGACCGGACCTAATTTTATTCACATAAGGAGCTAACTTGCATATTCCTCTTTATCAGGTGGATGCTTTCACCTCAAGGATTTTCAGTGGTAATCCTGCCGCTGTGTGCCCGCTGGATGACTGGCTGCCGGATGACAGCCTCCAGAAAATTGCTGCAGAAAACAACCTGTCTGAAACCGCCTTTTTTGTCAGGACCGGTGACAGTTTCCAACTCCGGTGGTTCACACCCACGGTTGAAGTCGATCTTTGTGGCCATGCTACACTGGCGAGTGCCCATGTTCTTTTCACTGAATTGGCGTATCAAGAAAAAGTCATCCGGTTTGAAACAGCGAGTGGGATTTTAAAGGTCAGCCGATCAGGTGAACTTATTACAATGGATTTCCCATCGACACCGCCGGAAAAAATAGCCACACCCGACAGGTTGGTTCACGCCTTGGGGGCTGAGCCGGAGGCCGTCTATAAATCCAGGGATATCATGGCAGTATTTGATTCGCAGGCGGATGTAAAAGCGATTCATCCTGATTTCGATTATCTTAAAGAGCTGGACTGTCTGGGGGTTATTGTGACGGCTCCGGGTGCTGTCGTCGATTTTGTCTCACGTGTTTTTGCTCCTGCTGCAGGGGTCAACGAAGACCCTGTGACGGGGTCGGCACACAGTACGTTGATTCCCTACTGGGCTGATCGATTAAAAAAGGATAAACTGCAGGCTTTCCAGATATCAGACCGGGGCGGAGAATTGTTGTGCGTAAATCTTATCAACCGGGTTTATATCAGTGGCAGGGCAGTAACTTATTCAAAAGGGGAAATATCCCTGGAGGGGATATTATGAAGTTATCGGCTAAATTTGACGAGAGGGTATTGACGATGGCTATATCGATTTTGGCCATCCTGTTGATGATAAACCTGATTTCCTGCCACAAGGGCAAAGAAACTGAAACCGAGATGAAGGGAGCTAATGTCATGAAAATCAGCAGTCCTGCATTTTCAAACGAAGGGGATATTCCATCGATCTACACCTGCGACGGTGCCAATTATTCTCCACCTCTGCAATGGGTCGGAGTCCCCGATAGCGCCAAATCACTGGCCCTCATCGCTGACGACCCCGATGCACCAATGGGGACCTGGGTTCACTGGGTTATTTATAATATTCCGGTTACAACAGAGGGACTCGCTGAACAGTTTAGCCTGGAACCGGAACTCCCCGACGGAACTCTTCAGGGCATGACTGATTTTGGCAGGGTCGGCTACGGCGGTCCCTGTCCTCCCAGCGGAACTCATCGTTACTACTTTAAACTCTTTGCTCTGGATACCGCTATTCATCAACAACCAGGGATTGATAAAGCAGATTTACTCAAAGCGATGGAGGGACATATCCTGGAAAGCGCCACACTCATGGGCACCTACCACAGAAATTGATCAGTAGTTAAAACATTTCATTGCCGCACCAATGGTCAGAAAGAAAAGACCCAATCTTAAAAGGAATCAGGAACCGCTCAAAGACCCCGGAAGTTTCGGTGTAAAAGTCGTTGCCCTTTCAGCGCTCATTGTGACCGCAATCCTCTATACGGGTATAGCTGTCTTATATTATTTCACACAGGAAAGGTACCTGTTTTCGCCACAGTCAGAATTCGTTGACAACCCGAGCCTCTTGGGCTTGAAATATGAGGAAGTCAATCTGAAATCAGACGATGGTGTGACCCTCAACGCCTGGTATCTGCCGGCGGAGACATCCAGACCTGTCATCCTGTATTGCCACGGGAATGCCGGAAATATATCGCATCGCCTTGAACATCTTAAACTCATTCATGACCTCGGTTATAGCATTTTTATCTTTGATTACCGGGGTTATGGTAAAAGTACCGGTAAAATCTCTGAACGGGGGACCTATTACGACGCTGCCCTGGCCTGGCAATATCTGATATTGGACAGAAAATTCAGCCCGGATAATATTATCGTGTACGGTCGAAGTCTCGGTGCTTCTGTCGCTGCCTGGCTGAGTGCACGGCATACACCTGCAGCGCTGATCATCGAATCTGCCTTTGACTCGATACAAAGTCTTGGGTCACAACTCTACCCCTTTTTGCCGGTCAAGTGGCTTACCAGATTCAGTTATAATACTTTGAATCATATTCGCGCTGTAAAGTGTCCGGTTCTCGTTATTCATAGCATTGAAGACGAGGTTATCCCCTATTCACATGGCAAGGAACTCTATAAAAATATCCATGGGGAAAAGACCTTTCTGAAAATCACCGGATCTCATAATACTGGTTTCCAGACTTCCGGAGATCATTATGTTGAGGGTATCCGAAATTTTTTAATGGATGTCATACCGCCACTGACAGTCAGTCCGGATCGCCGTTAGTGCATATGCCGAATCCAATGAAAGTTGTTTTGTACGACAAATATGGTGGAGCGGATGTGCTGCATATATCCAAGATGAACAAACCTGTACCAAAGACAAATGAAGTGCTCGTTGAAGTACATGCGTCGTCCATTAATCCAATTGATTGGAAAATCAGGAAAGGCATGGTAGCCTTTGCAACCGGCTGGAGATTTCCCAGATTAACCGGTGCTGATTTTGCAGGTATTATTCGCAAAACCGGTTCGAAGGTCTCTTATTACAAAACTGGAGACGAAATCTACGGAATGGTTCCTGCCGCCCGGGGAGGTGCCTGTGCCGAATATGTCACTGTCCAAAACGGGAGTTTCTTTCTAAAACCTTTTAATCTGTCCTTCAAAGAAGCCGCCTCTACCCCACTGGCTGCCCAAACTGCCCTGCAAGCCTTGCGAGACAAAGGCGAACTCAAAAAGGGTGATCAAGTTCTTATCATTGGTGCTTCCGGGGGTGTTGGCCTTTTTGCGGTTCAAATTGCTAAAGCTCTGGGCGCCAGGGTCACCGGCGTCTGCAGTACGAAAAATCTAGAATTTGTCGAAAGCATCGGTGCCGACTTTGTCATTGATTACACGAAGAGCGATCCATGGAAATTAACGTCTAAATTCGATCTGA
Organism: uncultured bacterium; assembly: GCA_964543505.1. Taxonomy (GTDB): domain Bacteria; phylum Fidelibacterota; class Marinisomatia; order SCGC-AAA003-L08; family JACNLC01; genus JAADGM01. The sequence goes on from CAZIYQ010000250.1 coordinate 3,389, forward strand.
TTTTCGATGCAGTTGCTTCAGGCTCATTTTGGAGTGCAAGAAAAATGCTCACCAAGCAAGGAAACTATGTTACTACAATTCCAAGCCCATCAAACTTATTAACAGAAATATTAACGCGCGTATTTTCCCAAAAAACCGCAAGGAACTTATTGGTAAAAACGAATTCCGATGATCTCAAATTTATCAAGGGACTCTACGAGAACAATCAGCTGAAAACAAAAATTCATCGAGTATTTCCCTTGGAAAAGATCGGTGCAGCTCACCGGGAAAGTGAAACGGGCAGAGCCTGTGGAAAAATAGTACTAAAAATTAGATAGCTTTGAAAAATATCCTATATTGTGATCGGAGTTGAACCGGGGAGCAAGATCGGGAAACAATAAGTTTGTCCGATTAGTAGCATAGGACGTAACTTAACAGGTGGTTAGGAATAATAATCTTCTAACCGTAGTTACCATTTTCATCTCGATCTAAAGCAAAATTATTAAGGAATCAAAAATTTACTCGTATTTAG
>CAZIYQ010000251.1:0-3784 GCA_964543505.1 uncultured bacterium
CACTTATGGATTTGTAACAATATGTTGCATTGCGCTTATTGGTAAACCTGGGCTAGCATCCGGGGGTCTTTGAAAATCCCCGTTTATCTGGCAGGGTAACGAATAAAAATAATGTTCGAAAAGCCATTGAAATGGTGCAGCCCTACGCCGTTGACCTCTGTAGCATTGTGCGGGTTAATGGGCATCTTTACAATACATAATTCACTGGATTTTTTAATGAATTGAACAGATGCTGAATCGTCCTGCAGATTTAAAGGGACCAGTCCCAGAACTTGACTAAATCTTACTTCCCTAAAAACAAAAAAGTCCGGCAACAACCGGACTTTTCTGCTGTGAACCAACCTCTATGAATGAACCTTAAATTCACGCAGCATCTTGATATAATTGCCTCGCATGAAGGCCCCCATATCAGAGACATTCTGCATACTCATGCTGCCACGCATTTGCTCTAAGCTTTCATATTCATGTTCATCCATCCATTCGATGAGTTTTTTTCTCAATTTTTTAATGTGCTTCGGACCCTTCACCAGGAGAGCTGCGGCCATCATCGTAACATCAGCGCCGGCCATGGTCAGCTTAAGCACATCACTGGCGGTATGCACTCCTGAGGAAGCTGCCAGACTGATCTGTAACTGTCCCCTGAGTACGGCAATCCAGCGCAGTGGCAGGCGAATATTGTTTGATGTGCTGAGATTGATATGGGTAGAGACTTCCAGTTTTTCCAAATCAATATCGGGCTGGTAAAAGCGGTTGAACATGACCAGGCCATCAGCACCTTCATCTTGAAGACGTTTAGCAAAGGAAGGTAGCGCACTGAAATAGGGACTAATCTTCATCACAATGGGAATATTGCACTGTTTTTTCACCTCGTGCAGACATTCAACATAAAGATTTTTCACATCCGTACCAGACATTTCCTGATCGGTGGGAATATAATAGACGTTGAGTTCCAGGGCATCAGCACCGGCCTCTTCAATCTTTTTTGCATATTGCATCCAGCCGCTGATGGAAACACCGTTCAGACTGGCAATTACTGGAATGTCCACTGCATTTTTAAGCAGGTGGATTTGCTTCAGGTATTTTTCAGCGCCCTCCAGAGTTTCCACGGGTTCGGGGAAATAGGACATGGCCTCGGCATAACTGTGGCTGCCATTGGTTAAATAATGCTCGAGTTCGGCATCCTCATGGTGGATCTCCTCCTCGAAAAGGGAATACATGACGATGGCAGGAGCTCCGGCATCCTCAAGCTTTTTAACCGTATCCACATTCCTCGAAAGCGGCGACGCGGACGGCACCAGTGGATTGTCAAGTTTAAATCCCAGATAATTTGTTTTTAATCTGTTCATAATTCGGCTCCCTACTCTTCAGTCGTATATTTTAGGTTGGCAAGACTCTGGTAATATTCGAAATTTTCCTGGCTTGCCTGATTTGCCATTTTCATGAGTTCTTTCGCCCGATCCGGCATATATTTCGTCAGCATTTTGAAGCGGGTTTCGTTGTAGGCGTAGTCCTCAATTCTGATCTTCGGTTTTTTTGAATCCAGGATGAGGGGATTTTTCTTTTCAAGCTTTCGCCTGGGATCATAGCGGTAGAGTAGCCAGCTCCCGCATTCCACAGCCGCTTTCTGTTGATCCATGCCTTTTTCCAAATTGAACCCGTGAGCGATGCAGTGGCTGTAGGCAATGATCAGTGAAGGTCCGTCGTAGGAGTCGGCCTCGATGAAGGCTTTTACGGTTTGGGCATCACTGGCGCCCATGGCAATCTGGGCCACATAGACATTGCCGTAGCTCATGGCCATCATGCCGAGGTCTTTCCGGTTGAGCTCTTTACCCGAAGCGGCAAACTTGGCAACGGCAGCTAATGGAGTGGCCTTGGAAGCCTGGCCTCCCGTGTTGGAGTAAACGGCCGTATCCAGAACCAGAATATTTACATTTTTCCCACTGGCTACAACGTGATCGAGGCCGCCATAACCAATATCATAGGCCCAGCCATCTCCGCCCATAATCCAAACGCTTTTCTTCACCAGGTTTTCAGAGAGAGACCGGAGCTGTCGAACTGTTGAGGAGTCCATTTTTGCCAGTAACTCATTCAATTTGTCAATCCGTTGACGCTGCTCATAGACACCTGTTTCATCACTCTGATCGGCGTTCAGTATCTCATCCACTAATGCCCGATCGAGTTCACCTTTGAGTCGAGTCAATAGTTCCCTGGCATATTCTATCTGTTTGTCGATGGTCAGGCGGAAGCCCAAACCAAATTCTGCATTGTCTTCGAACAGAGAATTCGACCAGGCGGGTCCCCGGCCATCTTCATTTTTTGCCCACGGAGTTGTAGGCAGATTACCTCCGTAAATCGAAGAACAACCTGTGGCATTGGCCACCACCATGCGATCACCGAACAATTGGGTTGCAAGTTTGACATAGGGCGTCTCTCCGCAACCAGAACAGGCACCTGAAAATTCAAATAATGGACGTAGTAATTGAGAGCCTTTTACGGTATTGTGCGGTACCTTATCGCGCCCGATATCTGGTATCTCCAAAAAATAGTCCCAATTTTTACGTTCTGTTGCCCGCAAGGGGATCTGCTCCCGCATATTGATGGCTTTCAAACTTATATTTGATTTATCTTTCACCGGACAGACATCCACACAGATGCCACAGCCGGTACAATCCTCCGGAGCAACCTGCAAGGTATAAACCTCATCAGCAGTCCAGTCTCTACCTTTGGCTTTGACAGATTTGAAAGTGTCGGGGGCTTTTTTAAGCAGGTCATCATCATATACTTTCATACGGATGACAGCATGGGGGCAGGCGATGGCGCATTTGTTACACTGTATGCAAATATCGGGATTCCATACCGGAATTTCTGATGAGATATTGCGTTTTTCATACTGAGTGGTTCCGGTGGGAAATGTCCCGTCCACCGGCATGGAGCTCACCGGAAGATCGTCTCCCCTGCCGGCGATGATCTGTGCCGTAACAGATTTGTAAAATTCAGGAGCGTTTTCAGGTACTGCATCCAACTTGACTTCAATACCCGTTGCCAGATCCGGCACATCGGCTCTATACATATGGGCAAGTGATTGATCCACTGCCGCATAATTCTTCTGCACAACGATATCGCCTTTTTTTCCATATGTTTTTTCAATATACTTTTTGATCATGCGGATGGATTCATCTTTTGGCAGGATGCCCGACAGGGCAAAGAAGCAGGTCTGCATAATCGTATTGATGCGTACACCCATACCGGTTTCACGGGCAACCTCAAGTGCGTCGATAGCAAAGAATTTCAGTTTCTTTTCGATGATCTGCTTCTGCACATTGCGGGGCAGTTTAGCCCACAGCTCATCTTTCGAATAGGGTGAATTCAATAGAAATGTCGATCCCGGGATGGCATAGCGTAAAATATCGAAGGTGTTCAGCAGCTCAAATTGATGACAGGCAACGAAATTTGCATGGTCAATCAGATAGGGCGATTTTATGGGTTTTTCTCCAAAGCGTAGGTGCGAAATGGTGGTACTGCCGGATTTTTTCGAGTCATAAACAAAATATCCCTGGGCACAGTTATCGGTCCCCTCCCCAATGATCTTGATGGAATTTTTATTGGCTCCAACAGTTCCATCCGACCCAAGGCCGAAGAAAATACCACGGAAGACTTTATCATCCGCAAGCGTGAATTCCGGGTTAAAGTCTAGGCTGGTGTTTGTCACATCATCATGAATACCGATGGTAAAGTGGTTTTTAGGCTGGCCTTTTTTTAGTTCATCAAAAATACCCTTGACCAT
>CAZIYQ010000252.1:0-3765 GCA_964543505.1 uncultured bacterium
TCCGGTTTGTCATCCTGTACTTCTTCGACTTGCTGCAATAAATAATAGGGCGTCTGATAAGCGAAACCCGGTTTGTTGTATCCCGCATTGAGATAAGGCTGGGCATTGTTGTATTGCCCGGTGCGGTCGGAGCATGCCAGGAATGCCAGAGTCACTCCCTTTTCTGAATAGAACAAAGGCTCGTATGCTTCCTGCGAATCTTCTCCAGCTCCGGAGTACAAAATATTATGATTTCCCAGCACATTCTGTGTGGATTGCAGACCGTAGAGACCGTAATCTAGGGTATGGTTATTGGCCAGGGTAACCACATCTATGCCGGCATGTACCAATCCGTCAACATTATCCGGATTGCCCCTGAACACAATCGATTTTGTGGGATGCGGTGTGCCGCCGTTTGTGAGTGGGCATTCGAGATTGGAGACGGTAATATCGGCTGCATTACCCAAATAGGGCAGGGTAGGATCGAAAATAGACTCAACACCACTGGTATCGATGATACCACCATTGTCTTCAAAATGACGGGCGAGCATGATGTCTCCGGTAAAATTCAACGTCAGCGGGAAACTGCTGTCACCGCTGTCAACTTCAATTTGGACCGTTGCTCTCCCCCAAAGATTAGAGAAATCCATAACCTGCAGGAGAACCGTGTACGGGTGATTATCCTCTACGAGAAAAGTGTGAGATGGATTGGGTTCATTACTACTTTCACCATCACCGAAATTCCAGTCATATTCGAATTCATCACTGTCCGGATCGATGACCGAACTTGTGAAATTCACGTCAACATTCCGGCTGCCGGTTTGGGTACGGTATAGACTCCCCGTCTCATAAGTAATTTCGACTTGAGGCGATATTGCAAGTACGGGTGTAATGTCCAGTATTTCATCAAAATAAACCACACTACTGTCATCGTCGTCCGCATCATTGACGAAAATCAAGCCGGTGAGAATGGGGTAATAGTCATACCAGGCAAACCAGTCATCGGCAATGGGCAGTTCAAAGATATTCCAGTTAACAAGCGGCATGAAACCCTGATATACGGGCACCCACTCTGCAATATCCAGCAATTGACTGCCGCTGAAAGAATAGAATAATGTATGGGCAGAGTCCTGAACCCCAAAGCCCTGGATCTCCCCTTCATATTGTGTAAAACAGGAAACTCGCCAGACTGTGCCACTATCAATGATTGCAGGTTCGATGGTTTCGGTTTTCCAAGTGTTCCCGTAGAGCTTGAGAGCGTAAGCGGACTCCATAAAAGTTTGGGCTGATGAAAGGGCCCAGTGATCCGGTTCCACATCCTGATCAGGGTAGGAGTCCAACTCCACGATCCCGTCGTCAAAATTTTCGATGATATGATGCGATTGATGTCCCGGGATCGAATCTGTAGCAGCATCGCTCAAAACACCGGTATTATCAAAATAATCGATACCGCGTGCCCTGAAAAGATAATCAGCTTCCCCATCCAACCCCACAACCGTTGTACTGGTTTGCAGCATGTCGAGCAGATTATTGTCATTTTGCACATCCCAATGGGGAGAGTTCTCATCAACGACTCCAGTGCCATAGAAGATTTGATAGGTCCTGAAGTTTGTATCCTCTATGTGATCCCATTCGAGTGATACGTAGTGATAGCCATCGTAAGTTGAGCGCAGGTTTTGTATCTGCGGAGGCGCAAGTGTATCGGGCACATTCTCCCAGTTGAGGAGATAGGCCTCAATGGCATCAACAAAAGGCTGGTAATAATTCAGAAGGATTTGGAAATTATGGTATGAGGTTGGATAATTGCCTGCATAAAGTTCTGTGAGCGGCATATCCATATCCTGAAAGAGTTGGGGTTTTTCGTGCAGTTCACACTGAACCCAAGGTTCGTAAACGCTGCGGTTGTCAAAAAATTGACGCAGATAATTCATCTGTACACCGGTATTGGGTCCCAGCAGGGTGTAAGTATGCGGGATGGAATAATTCTGGGTTTCACCATAATAATAAAATGAACCGTTATAGTGTACCTGATAGTAGTCGTTAATCTGTATGGGATCATGCAGGCCGAAAGTATTTTCCGGAATGGGTATCTCGTCTGTGAAATTTATGAAATCGAGATGATCGTTCGTAATATCCCGGATGGGTTTATTAGCATATCCCGCATCCCAGCCTCCGGATAAGACGATGGATCGAAAACCAATATGGGCACTATTGTTATCAAAACTGTGAATATGAAGGACGAGAGGGGAGTGGGGGCCCGCGAGCATCAGTGAATCACACAACACTTCATGGTAAAGCTCAAAAAGTGAGTTGGTATTCCTGGAAGGATCTGAGAGTGATTTATTGTTTGAGTAATTCCCGCTCTCGGTCCACTTGACCTCTCTGCCTGCACCTGAAATTAACATTGCAAAGGCATCGGTTTCTCTGAAGATATCTGTGCCGATATAAGGCGTGATAAAATCATCACAGGGATGAGGGATCTCTACTATCACCTGCTGGCGATTAGCCGTTGGGTTCAGGATAAAAAGTCCCCAGCCATTTGAAAAACTGCCCTCGACTTCATCCCCTGTAATGTCGGGTTGATTGGCATCAAAATAAGAATCATCGAGGTTTTCGCGCAGCATGTAATAGATTCTGGCGTAGGTTGTATCCGTAAATTCTATCAACGTGTAATGAAAGGTTGCCAGAGAATCCGTCAGCATCTGGTCTGCGATATCAATCTCACCCTGCAACAGATGCGAAAAGATACTCCTCCAATAGGGGAGTGTCATGCTCTCATCCGGAATGATCCGGTAGTCCCCGAAGCCATTGCTCTGGACATCCAGCCAATCCGGTCCGTAATCATTATACCCAGGATCCGCCAGGCCTTCAGAGATATGGCTGACATAATTATCATAATCTGTACCAGGGGAGTTTCCACCAATAAACTCAAGCAGATCACCCGATTCGTAAATGATCTCGGCAGGTGTGCTTTGATAGAAAGACAGCAGTATGATAAGGCTAAAAATTGTTTTATTCATAAGGAATTTTCACCAAAAACCAGCCTAAATTTATTACGGAGTAGATAATAAATTCTGCAGATTGTTGTAACGTATATTAACCTATTGCAGTGATAATTTTATTGTAAAAAAAAGTCCGGCATTAGCCGGACTTTTTTTAAGATTTCCATTCTTATTTTATTTCGATTTGCTTCACAGCAGGTTTCACGGGTTCAACTTTAACGATTTTCAGCATGAGAACACCGTTTTTAAAATTAGCAGAGATGTTGTTTTCATCCACATCTTCAGAGAGTCGCAATGTCCTGGAAAATTTCCCATAGTTGATCTCATTCACGATGGATTCTGCATCTTCTACCTTTTTTTCTGATTTGCGTTCACCTGAAATTTTCAGCACTCCCTCCGTGATGGAGATTTCAATGTCCTTTTTGTCAATCCCGGGCAGATCCAAAGAAATGTCATAACAGTCTTTGGTTTCCTTAATGTCCATATTGGGATACCAGGGAGTATCGGTCTCACTCCGCAATTCAGGTGCCATGTAATTGATCATGCGATTGATGTCATCAAAGATATTAAAGGCAGGTTTTCTTGTTGTGGGTGTCCATTTTACGAGTGTCATTTTATGCTCCTTCTTTTGGTTTATTTAATTTTTACACCTTTGCCTTTCGGCAAACGCGGATGTATTGACAAGGTTAATGCCGCCCTTAAAAATGAGACAATATTATTGGATCAGCCAAAGTAAGAGCGTCATGCTGTCAGGCGTGAGTGCAAATGTCGCAGTCAGATGGAA